>NZ_JBXWQW010000047.1:0-31238 GCF_059612585.1 Ruegeria sp. YKSF57
TGCTTGGTTCCGGGTTTCTTTCTCATCTCCACTCCTTGGCGGTTACGATGAGCCAGAAACCCTCTCTTATCAAATCGACCTAAACTGTCCCATTGGTGCTGACGTCAGACAGGATTAGTCGGTTAGATATGGATTTTCGTCTTCCACACCTAGCACATTTCATCACCTCAATTTCGAACACACACAAGTTCATTCGTTTTGATGCACGCGGGAATGGCCTTTCTGATCGAGAGATACCCGACATTTCTTTCGATACAATGATTGAGGATTTGCGGGCTGTCTTTGATGCTGCCGAGGTCGAGAGAGCCCCCATTCTTGGTATGTCCCAAGGATGTGCGGTGGCAGCTGCTTTTGCAGCGCGTTTTCCGGAGAGGATCTCGGGTATTGTGATGGTCGGAGGGTTCCCGCTTGGCCGATCCAAACGTCCTGTAAAAAGGGATCAGGAGAAAGCAAGTGCCATGCAGACGATGATGAAGGTTGGATGGGATGACGACTATCCTTCACTTCGCGACATGATGGCTGACATGATTGTGCCACAGGCCAGTGTCGAAGATCGTCGTCAATTCGCAGAGGCAATGCGCGACATGGTAACACCTGAAGTGGTTAGCAGCTACCGTAAGGTTATCGATGAAATAGACGTGACCGATATTCTCCCGGATATTCAAGCTCCTTGCCTTGTCCTGCACTGCGATGGCGACCGAATGCACCCAGTTGAGCAAGGACGGCTGATGGCATCTCTCCTACCTGAGGCTCGGTTTGTGACATACGAAAGCTCTAGCCACATACCTTCTGCGAATGACCCATGCTGGCCTTTGATGAATGCCGAGATTGAGCGGTTTCTGAAACAGTGCCGGGCTAGTTGACAGCAGACAAACTTGCTCGAGTTCAGGTGCCGGGTTTGAAACGGAAATGGCGGATACTGCCGCCAGACCGGACCATAAACCGTTTAGACCCTCAGAGGCTGACGAAATGCGGCAGGCGGCAAAATTGATTCCGATCTAGCCCCCATGTTCAGGGTGTCCTTTGGCTGAACTCGACCTGTTGTGCTAAAATCTCAGAGTTCAAATGATATCGGAGCGGTCAAAATGACGACGTACGAGGGCTTTGCGGAACTAGAAACGAAAGGCTGGTCTGACGATACGATTTCATCCGGCTACGTAAACATGTTCTCTGAAGCGAGTGACATGGCAATTCCTTCCATTGTGTCCAGTATCAAAAGTACCGATAGGGTTCTCGACCTCTGCTGCGGGCAAGGTAATGTTACAGAGGCTCTTGCCCAATCTGGGTATTCGGTAACGGGGGCAGATTTTTCCGAACAGATGCTCTCACATGCACGCAAGAGGTTTCCTGCAGGAGACTTTGTTGAAGCCGATGCACAAGATCTACCTTTCGAGGACGGGCGCTTTGACTGTGTCGTCTGCAGTTTCGGTTTAATGCACGTGCCCGATCAACCAAAAGCGCTCTCGGAAATTCGCAGGGTTCTGAAACCAAAGGGTCAGTTCATTATGACGTCTTGGTGTGGCCCAGATATCTCCCCTGTCTTCCAAGTTTTTTATAGCAGCGTGCAGGAACACGGACATGTTTCCGTGAAAATGCCCGACAGTCCGAATTTTCACCAGTTTGCAAACGAGGAAATGGCAAAGTCGATCTTGTCAAACGCGGGTTTCGACGTGGAGAACCAGCACCAAGTCGATTGTTTCTGGATGTTGGATGCTCCAGAAAGCTTGGCGGAGATTTTCCAGAACGGAGCGCCTCGCGGTGGATACTTGCTGTCTCAGCAGCCAGAGGTGAACAATGCAGCAATCAAAGCTGCGGTGGCCGAAAAAGTCAGTGAACGCTTCATCCACGGTGACAAATGGCGGGCTCAAATTCCGGCATCCTTGATCGTAGCGCGTGCTCGGTAAACCAAATCAGGCAGCAGTGGGCTTGTCCCACGCATCATGTCTGTTTTTTGGCTCAATGCCCCAGAATGAGCGCTGATAATTGTTTTTTTCCCGATTTTGATGAAGAGTGTTGGTTAGACGTGTTGTTGAGCACGTTAGGAGGTTGGAAACAATGGAACGACGCCTTTCGACAATTATGGCCGCCGACGTTGTGGGTTACTCGTCGCACATGCAGCGGAATGAGGCCGACACGATCCTCCGGGTAGGCAGGCTGATGAGGGTGCTTGAGACTTCGGCGGAGCGCCATAAAGGGCGCATATTCAACCGGGCCGGTGATGGTTTTTTCCTTGAGTTCTCCAGCCCCGTTGCTGCTGTTAGATGTGCGTTCGAGGTGCAGTTGCAACTGGCGAAGCCCATTTCCAAAATCGAAATCGGACTGGAACTCAGAATAGGTTTACACGTTGCTGACGTCATGGTTGACGGAGATGATTTACTTGGAGATGGCGTCAACATCG
Organism: Ruegeria sp. YKSF57; assembly: GCF_059612585.1. Lineage (NCBI taxonomy): Bacteria > Pseudomonadati > Pseudomonadota > Alphaproteobacteria > Rhodobacterales > Roseobacteraceae > Ruegeria > Ruegeria sp. YKSF57. The sequence goes on from NZ_JBXWQW010000047.1 coordinate 2,399, forward strand.
CGAGCAGGATTGAAGCGGAAGCCGAACCTGGCAATATTCTGATAAGCGGCAGTGTCTTTGAGTATGCAAAGCGTTCCGCACAACTCAAGTTTGAGAACCTTGGAGAGCGGCACCTAAAGAATATTGAGCGACCGGTGATGGTATATTCCGTTGTGGGTGAGCTTGGGAATCAAAGTTGCGGAACTGCCATAATTGAAAACGACACTTTACCGACTCCTGCCAGTGCAGAGCGCCTAAAAAACTCGATCGTTGTCGTTCCATTCAGAAACCTCAGCAATGATCAGGATCAGGAGTATTTTGCTGAGGGGTTCACCGAAGACATAATCACCGAGCTTTCTCGTTTTAGGGACATTACGACGATCTCAAGAAATGCGAGCTTTGGGCTCAGAGGATCCGATGCAAGCGCAACTGAACTCGGTGAGAGCTTGGCGGCTCAGTTCTGTCTTGAAGGCGGGGTTCGCAAACTCGGAAATCGCGTCAGGATCAATGCGCACCTTACCGATACAGGATCGAACGAAAAGGTATGGGCGGAGCGCGCCGATTTTGATTTGGAAGACCTTTTCGACGTGCAGGACGATTTGATTGCAAAAATTGCTTCCTGTGTCGCTGGACAAATTGAGCGGCGGCTTGAAGCAAGTGCCCGAAGAAAGCGACCAAGCGATTTGGAAGCGTATGAATGCCTTATACGTGGTCTATCCTATCATCGCGTAGGTGGCGTTACATTGGAAAATGCCGAAAAGGCCATGCTTTGGTTTGACCGGGCGATAGAGAGAGATCCTAAATTTGGGCGAGCCTATGCGTGGAAAAGTTGCGCGCTTGCGACCGTTGCGGAATGGACAGGTGAGGACGTATTCGACGAAGTGTTGGATTTGGGAAAACGTGGTCTCGAATTGGACGATACGGACGCAGAATGCCATCGAATAGTTGGCTCTATGGCCTTTTATCAATCTGACTTCGTAAGCGCGAAGTTTCATTTTGATCGCGCACTCGAACTGAATCCAAGCCACGCATACCTCGTTGCGCGAACAGGCGAGCTCTACAATTTCCTCGGCGACGGCGCGACGGCTTTGGAGTATCAAAAGCGCGCCAAAATGTTGGATCCGTTTCTTCCAGAGTATTGCCGTGAACTAGAAGTGGTTTCACACTATGTCCTCGACGATTTTGAAACGTGCTATCGGATCGTAAGCGAGTTTTCCCGGTTGACTAGAAGAGCAGCGGCTTACCGCGCCGCTGCTGCTACGCAATTGGATGATTCTGGAAAATTGGATGGCGCATCACAGGATCTACTTATGCTTGACCCCCAGTTCGATCCGGAACTTTTTATCGAGACGGAGTATTACAAGGATCGCGACTTCGCTAACCTACTTAAAGCCCGACTGCAGGAAGCTCTTCAATCAGTTTCGGTGAAGCTGGCCAGCTAGGACTGTTTTGGATTTGAGTTCATGTTCTGATGTCCCGTTTTGCTCCTGATTGATGACGACCTCGTCCACAAAACTGATAAATTCTAGCCTTGTAGGCGAACGTCTTTGGCTGAGCGCAGTTTTTGTTTTGACAAGCAGAAAACTAAGCTGGCAGACGCGCGTGGATTTCAATCGGGGCTATTAGCCCGCCTTCGATATTTCGAACCATGTGTTGCACCTTCAGCGCCGTGTCATCGCCCATGATAAGATGCAGACCCAGAGGTGGAGGGCCGTCCGCACGGCTTTGTGCTGCGGCGAGGTCTGCAAAGAACTGTTTGGCAAATGCTGTGCGGTCGATCCGGTCGGTCACCTCGAAACCAACAGATTTCAAAGCTGCCTCATATGTCTCAGGTGGTGCGAGCGCGCTCTGATCCGAGGAAGAAGCCCATGGCGCCGGATAGTCCATGTGACCCTCTCCGACTTGCATGACATCATAAATGGCAAAGACGCCACCTGGTTTGAGTACTCGCTTCGCCTCTCGCGCTATACCGACTTTGTCCGCGATGTTCATACCAACGTGGATCATGTAAGCGGCATCCATAGACCCGGCATCCAGCGGTAAATCGAGCACGCTGCCTTCGAAGAGCTGAACCCGATCTGACAAACCCGTCCACTCTGTCAGGGCGCGCCCAGTTTCCACGAACTCAGCAGTCAGATCGATACCTGTTACGTGGGCTCCGGTGGCAGCTGCGACGTAGCGAGCCGGGCCGCCAAGACCGCATCCAAAGTCTACAACTCGGCTCGCGGATGATAGGTTTAGCGCCTTCACAAAAGGTTCGGTCGCTAGGCGCCCGCCAATGTGAAACTCGTCTACGGGAGCCAAAGCGTCGTGAGAAATTGGCGGAGTTAAGTCCAGTGCCGCACAACCATCAGAAATCTTCTTCAGCAAGTGCCCAGAATGGTAGTGGTGCGCGACGTTTTTGGGATTGGTCATTTTGAAGCCTCCCTAACAGATGTCGGCAGGGTACACATGGTGATCCGAAATGTCAGCTAGGTCCGCAAATCGGACTGTCGAAGCCGCCATTGCTCTGAGCAAAGTGAGCGAGAGTAAGTATTCTAGTGATTACTCTGACAAGTCGTTGCCGATCGTATGAATGAGATTGGCTAGCGCTATTTGATCGGCAACCGTCCAATCCTCACCAGTGTCAGTTATGTTTGCGTCAAGGCATTCACGCGCCAACGTCAGGGCATCAAGAGTGTTGCGCTTCACTGCGTTGCCGTGCTCTGTCATGTGCATTTCGTCATCATAGAGTATCTTCATCGGCTTTCCTTTCATCCCCTGCGCCAAGTCTACCACCGTCGCAGTCAAGCGCGCGCTTAGAAGCCTCAGACACCTCAATTGAGCCGAAGGCCCAAAGAAAACCTGTCGGTTAATGTCCAATCGCTCTTTGAGCGAGATCAATGCCGCCAAGCGTTCTGTTCATCAAAATACCTTCGTCGTGACCGAATTAGAGGAGGAGCTTTTATGGCCAAAGACAAAAAGTCCCTGCAACTGTTCCCTGGAGCAAATCCATTCGCGGACAATTTTCAACGTGAAATGGAAAACATGATGTCACGTTTCTTTGGCGGGGCGTCTCAATTCATGCCATTCGAAACTGCGGCTCAGAGGACGGGTTTCCCGTCACTTGATATGACTGGTGCAATTTCGCCAGCAATAGACATCCAAGAAACTGAAAATGCCATCGAACTGACTGCTGAGTTGCCTGGCCTTGGCGAAGATGATGTCGAGTTAGAGATCAAAGACCGTCGTTTAGTGCTGCGGGGCCAGAAGAACATTACCCGCGATGACACAGGCGACGTGCATGTGAGCGAGCGAAGCTATGGCAGCTTTTCACGCACGATGATGCTTCCCGAAGACGTTGATGTTGAGAACATCACGGCTGAGTTTGATAAGGGTGTCTTGCACGTCAACATGCCAAAAACGGAACCAAAGGAACCAAGCCGGAAGATCAAAGTCTCTTCCAAGTAGCGGCATCTTGAGAATTTTATGAAGAGCGCGCTGCCTGTCGAGGAGGACAGGCAGGGCTATTTCTCGCCAAAGAAGTTGACAGTACTTTTTGGTTAGCGTGATGTCGCCAAAAATCGGGCAAAGTTGTTCGCAGACCAGAAGTCAATCGTCATAAATCCGTCATATATGTTTTACATAGTCAGGGTGGCCTTGTGAGTGGGCCTAGTATTTATGACGCTTCTGGCCCGTCTCTTTCTAGGGGCGGGCCAATTTTTTGATTTGGGACCAAGGTCCGCTTCGTCCCGCGACTCGGACCTTCGACGATTTTTCACGAATGGCCGCTGCTGGTGAAAGCCGCCGTTCGGGCTGGAAATTTCAAATCGACGGCTTCGAACGGCTGCTAAACGCGACACAGCAGACACTCGCCAAAATTCAGAGAAGGTCTGCACCGAGCCCAGAGCCGACAGATTGAAATCGCGACCTTCGCTCATGCAGCATCCTGAACGCTTCGGTTACTTCAGTCGATTAATTCAATGTCGGCAATCGGCCACTTGCGCTCAAAGTAAGCATCTGTGGGAGCATAGAGCCTGAGATAGGCAAACCAGGCGCGATTGGGCGCCGTCGGGATCCAGTTTCCTTCCTTGCCCTCGGGCGCTTCGGGGCCGAACCAGATTTCGGTAGATCCGTCTTCACTAACGACGAGGTCTTGGTTGCGGGACGAACGATCCGCCCGCTGCTGGTCATTTCTTACGAGGGTCCGGGTGTCCGCGTCATAGGCCGTGATGGACCAAAATTGCTCCGCTGGAACCTCGGGCGGCACGATCAGGCGGTAAGTCTTGCCCCCATCAAGCGTTCGTCCCTCACTATCGCGATACGCGCCAAGATAGGCCTGGCCGATGCCCGAAACCTGTGTGACCATTCCGTCTGAGGTCAACATTGCTTCGTAGGTATAGGCTGCCCGCTCATCCAACTGGCTCCACCCATCGATGTCTTGGCTGGGCGTAACTTGGATGACAACGTCCCACTTGGCGTCTTCACGATAAAGCGCTCCGTTGAAACGTTTGGAGAAGGCTGTTGCACGTGCTGCGGCTTCACCAAAAAGAGCAGCGTCCCGCAGGATTTTGGCCTGACGCTCATTCGGCTCGAAGGGTAGTCCCAATTCGATGCCGAGCGGGCGCAGCATCGCCATAAAAAATCGATCTCGCTCGGCGACGGGTTCGCGCTGCAGGATCGCGTGCAGACGCTTCCAATAATCGAGGCTACGCGGCTGGATGTGAAGGGCGAGGTCCACGTCCTCCTTTGGAGCCAGAAAGTTCGTTTCCGGCGGGTGGAATCTACTTGCATATGGGTAGACCCTGACACCCGATTTGATCTTAGTAGCAAGTTCCGGGTCCGTCTCTAGGATCCGGTACATGAAGATGATGTTGTTTGTCTTGGAGCGCAGCGTGAAATCGGCCTGAGGCTCGGAAACCATTTGTTCCGGACCAGTCACGAGATAGCGCGCACCCATAGCTTTATCCGGACCGCTTTGGCCAAGATCGGCCACCGGACGTTGCCATGCATCGTTGATCATGCCTGCGCCGGCGCCTTCCGGAAGCTCGATGACTATCGGTCCTGTCGTCGTCAGATCGGCAAAGCCGATAAGGTAGGGTGTCGATACATTCGCTGTGAGCCAGACGCCAACGCTGCGGTATCCTTCATAAGTTACCAGATCACCCTCCAAGGCCCCTGTGTTCCGCATCTGGTTCACTCGCGCTTCCTCGAATGCGACGATTGGCAAAGCCCAGAGGTAGGCTTGGACGGCCCGCTGGAAATCGAGAATCTCATAGATTGTTTCGACGGTGTCCGTGGTCGGTTGGCCCAACTCGAAGGTTAGCACGCCGCGGCGTGTCTCCAGCGTTCCAGAACCGGTCAGGGGTTCTGGATCTACATACTGCGCGAAGGTCGCGGAAGGGGCCGCCATGGCTATGACTCCCGCGAGTAAAATTGAAAGAAAAGAGTCGGGTTTGATATTGACCTCCTCGGTGTCCTTTGTTTCTTCGTCTTTTTGGGGCGCCGTTGCGAAGGTTATTCGAGGCGTTCGATGTCGTTCATCTGGAAGCTCTTGTTGAAGAGCGCAGGCTCTGGTCCATAGAATCGGCTTAGCAGGAAGTACCGCCGGTCAGGGTTGGTTTGCAGCCAGTTCGCTTCATTTCCTTCGGATGGTGTCGGACCGAGATAGATGTCGATGCTGCCGTCATTGTTGTAGGCGACGCTGTCCATTGTGCTGTCGATTGTGTTGCGCGGTATGTCCCGAACGAATGCTGCCGTTTCGAGATCATATGTCGTGATGGACCAAAAATCCCGAACAGGAACATTGGATGGAACGGTGAGCTTGTATTGGCGGTCCCCAAACAGCCAATCACCGCTCGGGTCCTCAGCGAGATCGAGGTAGAAGGTCGCAGAGCCATAGTTTTTGGCGCTGGAAATTACCCCGTAGTAGGTCGTTCCATTGCGAATATAGTCCGCGTGAGTCGGGTACTCCCATGAAAACTCGGTCTCAACAGCCCCCTCGGGCACGATCGTCGACCAATTTTTATCATTATAGAAAGGCCGATTAAATGTGCGGTGGTAAGAGAATATTAGATATTCAAGCGCCTCGGGTCCGGCCTTATCGAACACGGCCTGCATCTCTGCAGTCGGTGTAAATGGCTGCCCTTTTTCGATGCCAAGATGGGTTAGCATGCCCATCATCGTCATGTTACGTTCTTCTACCGGTTCCTCCTGCAACAGTTCGTGGATCTCTGCATAGATAGTCCCATCCAGAATCGGCGTCATCTCGAGCAACTTGCCTGCCAGATCAACATATTGCGTTTCTGCGGCCTCACCGGCAGTTGCAAGCGGGTAGATCTTGATCTGTTTTGTGTATTCGGTCGCTTTAGCAAGGTTTTCAGGGCTGGCACTCTCGATGATCGGGCGCAGAATGCCAAAGCCGTTGTTCGTGCGCTGGGTATAGACGTAGGCATTAGGAAGCAATGGCCCTTCATACCCCTGGGGAAGGATCAGGTATTTTCCGCCGCGGCCCTTATCGCGCCCAGATGCACCTACATCATCCATTGGGCGCTGCCACGCATCCATGATCGTGCCAAATACACCTACCCCCGGCACGGCCGGCGGGATCTCGACGACAATCGGACCCTCTTCAAGGTTCCAGTAGAAATTGATGTATGGCGTTGTGTTGTTTGGCGTCGCAGTCTGGAATTTCCAGTCCTGCACCTCTGAGAAGTAGCCGATGTCATTCGGGCCGACCCCGGCATCTGCCAAGGCGTCCCGGAATTTTTTAAAGTTCATTATCGGCATTGCCCAGACAACCGCCTCAATTGCGCGGTGGTGCAGCATGCGATCTGCAAGGGACAGCTCTTCAGCCAAACTCTTTATCGGCACGATCACTGTAGTAAAAGCCATGGCTAGGCAAATGAATGCCCCGTGGAATTGTGTCAGAAACCTCATTGAACTCCCCCGTCTAGCTGCAGCGCACGCCATTAACACGTGTCTGTCTCGGACGCCCGATTTCCAAACATCGTAATGCCTAGTTCTCTATGAAAAAACTTCGTTCGCTTGTCATTTTCGGACAGCCAAGTATGCTTTTCTCAAGTTTTTCTGCCCAGCGAGGAGTGGAATGGCATCTGAAGTTCCGATGATTTCTGCCCTGACCCTTAGCGGTATGCCGCAGTTCATCGAGGCAGAAATTGGATCGCGCGCGCTCAAATCGGCCCATAGCATCACCGGCCTTCCCACAGGCGTGATGGATGTTGAAGACGCATATATTCCGGAAGCGGCGCTGTCAGGCTTCATCTCTGAAGCGGCCCGTGCAGCCGGAGACGGCATGCTGGGCTTGCGAATGATACCGTACCTGTCTGTTGCATCCTACGGCACGTGGGGACAGTACTTGTTGGAGGCTCAGACACTTGGTGAGTGTCTCGAACGCCTTGAACAAGTAATTGGATTGCATGCCTCGTACAGAACTTGGACGGTGAGTGCTGAGGGGGCATTAATCTGGATACGATACAAGTTTCTTGTTGATCGAAACGCACATTACGAAAATCTCGCCTATTGCGGTGTCGGTGTATTGTGCAACATAGTTCGGCACTTCATCGGGTCCGATTGGAAACCTTGTGCATTGGAATTGGACGTGCCGAAACCCACCCAGATTTCTGATTTTGAAGATGCCTTTGCCTGCCCTATTGCCTTCGGCTGCAATTCGATTGGAATTGCGTTTAAGCAAGACGAACTGTTGTCGCGAAATCCGGTTGCGGCTTCCTCTGCAGCGGTTTCGCTTGCCGAAGTTTTCCGTTCGCGATCTTCAGCGATACCGAAAAAAGTTCCCGATGCAGTATCAGAAATCATCCGGCTTCAAATCCGAAAAGGAAAAGTAGACATGGATGCCGCGTCAAGATCTATGAACCTTAGTGTGCGCCGATTGCGTCGAGCTCTAGACAGAGAAGGCACTTCTTTTCGTAAAATCGCGCGGAAAATTCGGACTGATTTGGCGAAGGAGCTCATTTTAGGTACCTCACTGCCACTATCTGTAATCGCCGAGGAAGTAGGCTATGCAAATCCATCGCTGTTCACCCGTGCGTTTGCACGTGATGTAGGACATAGCCCTTCGAGCTACAGAAGTTCGCTTAAACATTCACTAAAATAACGAGATAACAAGGCGCCGTCTGTCCGCATGCAAGACATCAGGCGGGCGCGCAGTAGCAAATTTTGCTGCATCAGCATCAGGCGGCTTGGTCCGCACAATAGACGCTGCTCGAATTTTTGCGAATGGCTGCTCCAGGAATGAAGCTGACATTCGGACCTGAAATCGCCGTTTCGCTACCGCCAACTCCAGCTTTACCCCGAATAATAGGCATCTGAGCAAAAAAGTCGGATGACTGCGCGGAGCCCAGAGCGGTCCTTTCCTTGACGCCGTGAATATCCAGTACCGGTGGGCACCGGGCGACTTACATCATGTAGGGTATTGCCAGAGACTGCTTCGGGCCGCACTGTAGTTCGGGTAAAGCTTCCACATCGCAGCAAGGATTTCATCTGATGGCCCTCGAAATTATTGGCGCCGGCTTCGGGCGTACTGGCACGGACTCCCTCCGTGAAGCATTGGCGGTTCTCGGCTTCGGACCTTGCCACCACATGCATGAGATCCGGGACAATCCGGAGAAAGCGGGTCCATGGCATGATTATTTTTGTGGTGGGTCGCCGTTGGATCTCGACCTGTTGTTCGACGGCTATCGGTCGCAGGTCGACTGGCCTGGCGCCCATCTTTGGCGCGAGTCGGCTGAATACTACCCGAACGCGAAGGTAATCCTGTCGGTGCGTGATCCGGAGGGCTGGTATGCGTCCTACTCGAAAACGATCAAAGTTTTTCGCGAAACCGAAATGCCGCCGGAGGCGCCACATATGCGCCAAATCCAGGAGTTCGTGGATGTCTTTCTCGCCGACCGCTTCGACACCGAGGAACGGGCAATAAAAGACTTCGAGGCGCATGTTGCCGAGGTGAAGTCAGTGATCCCGGCGGACCGTCTTCTCGTATATGAACTGGGCTCAGGATGGGAGCCGCTCTGTGAGTTCCTCGGAGTATCTGTGCCGGATCAAAGCTATCCGCATACAAACTCCACGACAGACTTTCAGAAGCACAATATTGAACTGCAGAGATAGTCCGCAAAGCAGTCTGTCCGGTCGCGTCTGCGGCAGCTTGGTCCGCGACCTGGGCATTGACCATCGAACACTCGCTGCGCGCTGCCTGAATGTCGGCAATTCCTTCTGCCGTGCAGCGTGAGAAATTCGGCAGTGCAGCGGGGCGTCGCGCTGCAAGCGCGCGCAACAAAATCCCGATGGGTCTCCTTCGGGCTCAATCTAACCCTTGATCGACGTATCGGCGAACAGCCGGTCTTGGGCGGCGAACGGCGTGTGCCGTTCGCCGCTTGCGTTCAGATATCGACTCGCTCGGCGATGCTCAGCGCGTCTTCAAGTTCCACGCCGAGGTATCGCACTGTGCTGTCGACCTTTGTGTGACCAAGCAGCAGTTGGACAGCGCGGAGATTGCCGGTCTTGCGGTAGATCTCCGAAGCCTTAGTCCTGCGAAGCGAATGCGTGCCGTACCCGCTGGGTTCAAGGCCGATGGATGACACCCACGCCCGTACGAGCCTGGCATATTGCCGGGTCGAGATGTGCGGAGATGCGTGGAAGCGGCTGGGGAACAGGTATCGGGAGCCACGCATTTCGGGGCGATCGAGCCAGACGGCAATCGTTTCGCGCGTGTTCTCAGACACTTCGAATTGAACGGGCCGATTGGTCTTGCTTTGCACGATCGTGACGCGCTCGCGAACGCGATCACCGACGACAAGATCGGAGACCCGCAGTCTGACGAGGTCACATCCACGAAGCTTGCTGTCGATGGCGAGGTTGAAGAGCGCCAAATCGCGGAAGTTGCCTGCAAGTTCTAGCCGCGCCCGAACGGCCCAGACCTGTTTGGGAAGAAGCGGGCGTTTCTGACCGATCAGGCGACCTTTGTTCCAAGCCTTGCGTTTCGATTTGACGGCGGGAAGTTGGATTTTGGGCATATCTGGGCCTCCATCCGTCCCTCCCGGCCCATGCGCCAACACCGCGTTGACCATTGATTCTAGAACTGTTGGTCAATGACCGGTATCGACTATGAGGCTGGGGCCGCCGATGCTGCACCGCGTCGGGCGGCAACGAGCCCATTTCGACCAATGCTGCGTTACGAACGAACTGGCGCAGTGCGCGGAAAGCCGACGCCTCACATCAACAGCACCGCCCTATCCAAACTAACATATCGGTTTTTATGGCCGCGCTGCAGCTTTCGCATTCCTGCCGTTCAGGCACCTCGACGTCACAGCACTCTGGACGGAGACTCGACCGCTGGGCGTGATGTGGTTGAAAGCGCCGATTTCCACTAGCGCGATCACGAGCGAACCGGTGTAGACCGCGCCCTTCCACAGCCCGTTCCAAGGCAGCAGCTTCAGCTTGAGGAACAAAAATCATACAAGGCCGAAGTATATGGCGAGGACGATGACCATGGCTACGGATTCCCTTAATTAAGTCAACGCGGCGTTTGCAGCTTCGCCGAGTTTCGATCTCACTTTGTCGACGCACTAGAAGGGCAAGGACAACGTAAGGAAAGCAGCGTTTCCTTGGGTCCTGTTCTTGGTCTCGTACTCATGGTAGGCGCGAAAGCTGGCGTAGACCGGGCGACCGCCAAGTTGGCCGCTATAGGCTACTTGCGGGCCAATCCCATACGTCTCGGATCGAAACCCTCCGAGAGCGGCAGGTGCACCTTCGTCGTCGGTTATCTGCCTATATGCAAACCCCACAAGACCAAGTTGCCAAGTCTCGGAAACGAACCTTGATACTGCCCAGTCCACGTGTGCGGACGTCCCGCTGGTATAGTCGGTATCGGGGTTCTCAAGGTTATATGTGACGCCAAGAGTTGCCGAGGCTTCCCATCCTGTATCCGGATTGAAGTAGGTGTAGGCACCCCCAACGTCGATCGCAGCGTGCCCGAGACCGAGGTTGGTGAGCCGTCCCGCCTTGTAGTCACCGACGGGGATTGCGCCGGTGACGTAGGCCATCCAATTGTTGGCACCGTTATTCCAGAATAGCTGGGCCGTCGGATAGAGGTCACCGAACCCGGTAACTTCCTTAGACGCGCTACGGGAAGGAGACCCTAGAGTGGCATCCGCTGATACGTCGCTCTGCGCAATGATCGTTGCGAGCGACAACGCCAGTCTACCGCCCAGAACATCCGCTTCGGGGCTGTAGGTCGGTATGATGAACTGGCCCAGATAGCGCGCGTCAACCCCGAGGCGGACCTCCCCACCCAAATCAAGAGGTCGGTCTGCCGATGCGTCGCCGGAATATGCATATGTGACCAGTGGCATGGAAAACTCCGGTTCAGGCGGGATCGCTGCAAAACTTGCATACTGTCCAGGCAACCAGAAGCTGACGCCACCTTCATCTGCATCCAAGTCGCTGCTGCCTGCGAATGTGAAGAGCAGGCTGACATATGCGAGGCTCGACAGCTTCGAACCCGGAAGCGTTGAACCCAGGCGAACGAATGAACAGCTCATTGCGCCGGAGGCTCATAGGGGTCGGGAGCGCCCGTCGGAATTGGCGGAAACTCCTTCAGCGACTGCACGTGCTCTTCCAACTGAGGCAGCGCGGCTTTGGGCACCCATGTGTGGGGGAACAGAACGTTATCGCTCTCTCCGGGGTCGTTCATCAGATTGTAGACCCGTGGCATGGTGTATTCGCGCAAAATACCGTTCCAACCCGTCTGTTCCTTGAAATGCAGTTTCCAGTCGCGCCACTTCACGCCGAATACGTCATTGCCCATGTAGACGATAAAGCCGTCGCGGCCGGACTCTTCTTTCTCACCGAGCATGAAGTCCGCCATGTCGAGCCCGTCAATCACACGATCCGTAGGCACGTCACCCCCGGCGATTCTCGCTAGGGTCGGGAATAGGTCCATGGCGTGAACAATCTCGTCACTTACCCGACCAGCTTCGATTTTCTCCGGCCAACGCACTGCGAATGGAACACGCAGGGCACCTTCGTATCCTGTAAAGAGGGTAGAACGCCATGGACCCGAGGTGCCATGTACCGCCGTCTCGACAGTCATGCTCGTTTCGCCGTTGCCCAATGCTTCGGGACCGTTGTCGGCAGTAAAGATGATGATCGTGTTGTCGGCCACGCCAAGGTCGTCAAGCGTGGCGGTTAGTTCTCCGACGTAGCTGTCGATTTGCATCAGAAGGTCGGCCCAAGGGCCGTTCCCGGACTTCCCGACAAAGTTCGGGTGCGGCATGGTCGGGAAATGGGTTGCGGTATACGGCAGGTAGACGAAGAACGGTTTGCCCGCTTCGACGTTTTGCGTCATGAAGTTTATGGCCCGGTCCGTGAGATCGCGGTCGATGAGGGGGCGATATTCGAGCGTATAGGGTTTCGCCTTTTCCGGCATGCTGCCTTTTACGCCGTCCATGACATAGGTCTGTTCGACGCCACTGCCCTTGAACTCGGCGAGTGAAGAATACACCGATTCATCAGTGGAGTTCGGGACGCCGTACCATTCGTCAAAGCCCTGATCGGTGGGAAAACGCCCCTCGGTGCGGCCGAGATGCCATTTCCCATACATGCCTGTAGCGTAGCCAGCTTTGGCCAGCATCTCGGCCATGGTGACTTCCCATTGCACGAGGCCATAAACGCCTTCGCCCAGTGGAACGACGCCATTGCCGCTGCGGATGGCATAACGGCCTGTCATGAGCGCTGAACGGGACGGGGTGCACTGAACCTCTACGTTGAAGTTCGTAAGCCGAAGACCCTCTGCTGCGAGTTGGTCCAGTTCGGGCGTGGCTGCGCCCCGGGTGATCCCCCCACCGTTAAAGCCGGGTTCCCCCCAACCGAAGTTGTCCATGAAGATCAGAAGGATGTTCGGTTTTTCCTGTGCGAACGCAGAACTGGACACCAAGAGGGCACCCACGAGTACTGCGGTTCGGAAAACTGCTTTCATAAGGGTGCTCCTATGCTCTCAGCCTTCGGGCGTATACCAGATGGGCGAGGAATATGCCCGTTCCTGGTGGATCAGCTGGGCGTCTTCCGGCAATTCGATTCCAAAACGGACCTTGTCGTACACGACCCATCGGGGGGTGGGGATTTCCAAGACGCGCACGTAGTAGAAGGCGCGCTCTGCGGGATCAAAGTCGGGATCGGTCCAGACCGTGGCCAGTTCGGAGTCCCCAATGGTGTTGCTCCAGCTCGCCGTCTCTAGGTCGACAGTGTTGCCGACTGCGGGCAGCTTCCCATTAGCGTCGAGCTCACGATCCCCCGACCAGGCAACGTCGTAGACGCGTTCTTGTGTCGCGCCATCGGCATCCAGCCAACCCTTAACGACCTGGATCCGGTCGAGATTGGCACCTATGGGATCGCGAAGCGCCGCAATCAGGAAGGTTGGCCCGCCATCGCCTTCGCGCGGCCGGAGATCGGACCCCATGGGCACGCCCCGGGTGTAACCGGCTTCGGCGATCGACCGGGTGCGCAGGTCTTCATCGGTGAAATCCCATCCGCCGAACATGCGCCAGAACATGCGGGGACCGGTCGTCGCATATGTTTCGCGCCGCTTGAACGCGTCGAAGATCGCTGACCGGGTATTCTCTTCAGCCCACACCGCCGTGTAACCGGATGCGACGAGAGTATGCCCTTCGATGCGCCCGAGGTCGCTTGCGATGAAGGGATGCTCGATCCGCGTGGCAGATGGTTCGACGCTGACAGACTTTCCGAAGAAATTGTCCTCTTCAGCTGTCGCCAGTGCCGTATGACTGTCCGTGGCACCGCCCATCCCAAACTTGTAAGGGTTGGTGCCCAGCCTGGCCTCGATCGCCAAACCCTGCTTCAGTGCCTCTCGCGCATATTCACCCGCCAACATTTCAGGCGTTTTCAACTCGGTGAGATCGAGGTTACCTGTATCCCAGTTCTCGTAGTCAGCGAATTCATCATCCGGGCTGAGAAAGGGGTGCGCCTCGCCATCCCCCTTGATCTGCGTGACCTCGTAATGCGGCTCCCACTTTGCACGACGCTCAACGTAAGTCTCGTCGACTTCGCCACCGTGATAGGTGTCCTCCGTCGGGAACATCCACCCGTTCGACAAGTTACCGTTGTGGGCGAACGCGACGGCGCGACCACCGGTCTTTTCCTGATATTCCTCCAACCAGTCCCACAGCGTGTTGGGGTCTGTGTCACCCATCGGCGGCTGCGTCACGGGCGGCACCACCTGTAGCGCCCGCATCGCTCCATCGCGCAGCATAACGTTGCGGTGCAGATTGAAACCCTTCGGCACCGATGTCCATTCGAAGCCGATGAAGGCCGTGAAGGTACCCGGATCATTGTGGCGTTCCGCGGCGAGAACGATGTCTTCCCAGACATAAGAGAAGGCATCCGATCCGGGGCTGTACGCGTCGACAATGGCTTCAGGCAAAGTCATCTGGGCGAAATTGGTAATCAGATCGAAAGCAGATTTTCCTGCTGCTTCGCCGCCTTGGCTGTAGCCTTCATACCACTCGCGGCCCTTTGGATCGGCGAGGATTGTGGGATCGCCAGCCTGGAGATCCGGTGCAAAGCCCATCAGGTCCGTGTGGTCTGTCAGTACCATCCAGTCCAGCGGGCGGCTCAACCGAACCGGCTGGCCTGTTGACGAGACGATCTGCTTACCCTTCGCGAACTGCCAAGCGTCGTCCGGACCAAGGATATTGCCGAAGGCGCCCGCATCGAGCGACAGGCCGGTGTGCAGATGAGTCTCGCCCCACAAGGGGCGTTCCGGGAATGTACGGTTCGCGTACGGCGAAAACGGTCGCTCAGCGAAGGTGCCCTCGGTCGATTCTTCTGTCTGCACGATCTGCCCATAAACCGGCGCCGAGACCAGTACAGCAAGAGATGTCAGAATTGTCAGTCTGTGCATGCGGTTTCTCCCACTTTTCTCGCTCATCTGAGCGTTTGGAACTCGGGCTGGCGCCAGCCGCTGTCGATCCAGACAATTTGGCTCCTGAGCATTTCAGGGCTTCGGGTTGTCCGCCAACCGGGCTGGCGCCATTTGTCACTCCATCAACTCAAGGTCGTTGAGCACCCAGGTCTTGTCGATGAAGCTCTCAAGGGGACCATAGAAACGAAAGACCAAGAAGAACCCCTTGTCTGGGTTCGTTGGCACCCAGTTGGCTTCCTTGCCTTCGGGCGCCTCGGGGCCGAAGTAAACATCAATCGAGCCGTCGTCATTGACTTCGGGGCCTTCGTTGCTGCCCACGGTCTTGTTGAAGTTGTCCCCGGCATCCAGCAGACCGCGAGTCTGTGGATCATAGGCCGTGACCGCCCAGAAACGTTTGACCGGAGGATTGGCTGGCACATTCAGTCGGTAGGTATTGGCCCCATCCAGATGGACCCCGTTGCTGTCCTTGGCGGCGTCCAGGTAGTAGGTTCCCGCGCCCGGAGTGTTGGAAAGCAGGAAGGGGGACATCACGATGGCCTGATAGTGCCACAGCGTCCGGGCATCGATGTCGTTGTAGCCGTTCCGCAGGAATTCCGTGTTGCGCACGAACATCTTTTCCCAATTCCGGTCCGGCCAATACTTAACCTCGGGATCACGTGGTGCGAAAACGATGGCCCGGGACATGGCGGTCCCCACTTTGGCCGCCTGATCGAAGATTTTCATAAGCCGCTCATCGGGATTGAACGGCTTGCCTTTCTCGATACCAAGCGTCGCCAGACGCCCCAGTTGCTCCTTGTCGAACAACTCCGAAGGTTCGTATTGAATGACCTCGTTCAACATCTCAAAGAACGAACCGTCCTCTGGCGGAAGAGGGTTGATGCCGTAACCGGTCGCGTTGAAGAATTTGCCTTCACGCGGGCCAGTTTCCAGCGGGTAGACTTTCATTCTTTCCCTGAACCATGCCACCGCCTCGTCGCCCGCGCCGACTTCGCCGAAACCGCGCAACATCAGCCAGACCCGATGGCTCGGGGACTGCACGACAAAATACCCGTCCGGAATCTCGCCTTCATAACCCGGAGGCAGAAACAGGAATTTGCCGCCCTCACCCTTGTCGGGCCCGACTTCCCCGATATCCACCAGGAACTTGAAGGTGATGTCATCGGCGGTGCCATTCATGCCCGCTGGCGCCTCCAGCACCGTCGGGCCATCGATCTTGAGGTCAAGAGACACAATGGCATATACCGTACTGTTGTTGCCGGTCAGATACGGTTCACTGGGGGTAAAGCGATCCGCGGCCACAGCGACGTCCGATGAACTTGTGTATTCGAAATCGCGAATTTGGCCTTTGATGATGGCGTAGGTCGAAACGGTCGGGAAGAAATCCATATATGCCTGGGTCGCCCGCTGCCGATCCAGTTCGTCAAAGATCTTTTGCGCAGAGTCCTCGGTGGGATAGGCGCCGTACTCGAACTCGAGGGTACCGAAATTGGTCTCGATCCTGTCAGGAGCAGGCTTGAAATCCGCCCCTACCTGCTTCTCACCCGCATCTTCAAACAGGTTCCTGTTCTGGCCAGTATCACTCGGATCTGAACCGGTGGATGTGTCTGCCATGGACGGACTGACCAAGAGAGACAGTGCGATGGCGGTGGAAGCGAAGAGTGGTTTCATTGGCTCTAGTCCCCGTTGTTTCAAGCGCATGGTCGATGTTGAGTCATGATTCATACACGCGTTGGCATGGCTAGACGGCGATCGACGGCGTGAGAAACGCGGCAGTTCTTTCCATTCCGTTCTGCCTTTCGAATTCATAACTCATTGTATCCCGACGGCGTTGTTGACTACGCCTCGACTGGTGGGCCACAGTAGCGGCGCGCTCGCCGGCCCGTGAACCATTTGGTGCCAGCAACGAGAACCACTGGATTTGGAGACCGATGGCCTCACTCCCTGCGATCACTGTTGCAGAAGCGCTTGGGTCAATCCCGAGCACGATTGAGGCTGTGCTCGGACCAGGTGC
The DNA here is from genome assembly GCF_059612585.1 of Ruegeria sp. YKSF57. Taxonomy (NCBI): domain Bacteria; kingdom Pseudomonadati; phylum Pseudomonadota; class Alphaproteobacteria; order Rhodobacterales; family Roseobacteraceae; genus Ruegeria; species Ruegeria sp. YKSF57. The sequence goes on from NZ_JBXWQW010000047.1 coordinate 19,342, forward strand.
TCTTCGGCGCAGCTTGAGTGCGGCGAACCTCCCGCAGGACTTCCACTCCAAGGTCGGAGATTACATACCGGAGATTGCGATCAACCGCATTCTGCAATCAGCCGCGCAAAGCGCGGGTGATGAACTTTTTGCGCTGTACCTCGCCGAGGGTCTTTCTGTTCGAGATTATGGCTCATGGGGCGACTACGTGCTTGAGGCTCCAAAGTTGAGAGACGCTCTCCTCCGCGCAAGCAGCATCATTCATTTTCACGCCAATTACGACAAGCTTCGCCTTCGCGAGGGAAGGGTCACGTCATTTTTTGAATATGTCTTTGCTGAAAGGAGGGGTTCCGGCTATCGACATGTCGCGCTTGCTGGGCTGGGACCCTTGCTCAGCATACCCCGGCATTATAGAGGCTCCAGGTGGCGACCCGTTTCCATCGGCCTCGACATCGGCGAAACTCACAGGAAAGCATGTATCGAGGACCGGCTTAGCACAGCAACGCGATGCGACGCGCCCTGCATTTACCTCGAGATTCTCAATACTGACCTCGCGGCGGAGAACCCGAACGCCGCCACGACGTGGACGACACGCGCCGATGTTGTCCGGCAGTGCAACGGTGGGCCTCCACGTCAACTTGTTCCGTATGTCGAGCAACTGATTGTGCAACGGTTCGGAGTGGCAAGCATAGCGATTGATGACATCGCCTCGTTGATGTCGTTAAGCCGCAGGTCGCTGCAACGCCATCTTGATGCGGAAGGAACGACCTTCAAAGCTATCACCGCGTCCGCCAAGATGCATCGGGCTGCAGAGCTTTTGTCCGACAGTCGCATGCAAGTCTCGGAAATCGCGGCACTGCTCGACTACTCAACGCCAAGCCACTTCGCCCGGGCATTCAGGAAGTGCTACGGAAGAGCTCCTGGCGAATTCCGAATGAAGGGAACCGACCATCACAAGTGACGGCTTTGCATGCGACGCCTTTGTTCCCAATGCATCGCCCCAAGGGCAAACGTCCGCATTCAAGACTGCGATGCAGCGCGTAACCGAGGCAGTCAGTCTGCTGCATGAGCGAAGGATACGATCTCAAATCGGTCGCTCTGTGCCCCCTACCGTCATCTGATGCTTTCAGTTGAGTGTTCTGGGTGTGAACGTCCGCTTGTTTGTCTATCTGATGATCTCGTTTGCGTCTGTGGCAACCTAAAGCTTGTTGTAGCGGACACCAAGCGGCTTGGACGCTAAGCGCAAACACCGGCCATTCCCGCGGGGAGGTCGACCGGCCGCAGTGTCCCGCGATTTGTGAATTGCCGCCTTCAAAAATTCTGCGCGGTTCACGAACGACCGAAATTGCCGCCGCACCGCGTCATGGAATCTCGTGTTTGTGAAGAATATTTGCCGCTGCGTGCGCACGCAGCACAAAACTCGAATTCACAGGTTGGGCTCGGCGCCGCCATTCTCTGCGGCTGGCACCGACTGGCGGTCAGAGCCCCGAGCCGACATTGCCGCTCAGCTTAGGTGCTGCGGATGCATTCGGCAGCTTTTGGTCGATTGCAGACCACGTTCCTCAAGCTGATGAAAACGAACACTGCGGACAAAGCTGATCTTGGCTGCCGCCCTGCAAAAGTCCAAGTTGTTGGGATTGCTCAGCGGTCCAAAAAGTCGGAGATTAAACGTGTGAAAAAATCAGGTCTCTCGGCATGTAGAGCGTGAGCGCAACCTGGCACAACTGCTAACAATGTATTGGGAATTGTTTCCCAAAGCATTTGAATTTGGCTCCACGGATATGTCCGATCTTGATCGCCCCAAAGCACAAGAGTTTCCTGCCGGATCCGGCTAAGGTTCTGCTCTCCTGACCAGGATTGCATCGCTTCAAGCCCAGCATTTATGGCGGCCAGTTTGGCTTGAGCGGCGATCCCGGCGCAGTGTTCATATCCTGGCGCAGCTTCGCAATCCAGAAACCAAGTCGCTGCGATCCTACGTGCGGTGGCCGCCGGGCCGTCTTCCGCAGCGCGTTTTTTACTGTGTTCAATGGTCTCGAACCGCCCCGGCAAAACACCGACCGCGCCCGTTGCGTAAAGCACAAGACGGTCAATCCTTTCAGCCTCGCGCAAGGCAATTTCCTGAGCGATCATACCGCCCATGGAGTGACCCAGCAGATGATATTCCTCTACTCCAAGGCCGCGGAGATGCCGGACGACCCAATCCGCATATCCGCCAATACTGTCAATTGGCGGCAGATAGGCATTTGCGCCGAACCCAGGCAGGTCGACTGCAATCACATCAGTATACTGCTGCAGGGCATCACGACACCCATCCCATTGTGCGCTGCCCCCCATGAAACCATGAACAAGGACAAGGGGGATCACTTTCGCTGACCTTGAACGATCCGATCAAGGATCATCGCACAGAAGAGAATGGCAAAACCTGCGAGGATACCCTGGCCCACATTGGCGTATTGCAGCGCCTCAAGGACGTCTTCGCCCAGCCCTTTCGCGCCAATAAGCGAGGCCACCACGACCATGGCCAGCGACAGCATGATTGTCTGGTTGATGCCCGCGCGAATGGAGGGGCTGGCGAGCGGCAGATCGACCTTGGTGAGAAGGTACCACTTGTTGGCGCCAAAACTGATCGCGGCTTCACGCACGCTTTCAGGAACACCGCGCAGACCCAAAACGGTAAGGCGTACCACAGGTGTCCCGCCGAAGATCATAGTGACAATCACTGCCGCTGGCTTGCCAACACCAAAAAAGGCAATCACAGGCACCATGAAGACAAAGGCAGGCATGGTCTGCATGAAATCCATAATCGGCTGGATGACAGCATAGAACCGCGGCCGGCGAGCAGAGAACATGCCCAAAGGAATGCCAATCACGATGGAAAGCAGCGCTGCAGTGCCGAGAAGCGCCAAAGTGGTCATAGCTTTTTCCCAGAAGCCGAGAAGGCCCATGTAGGCCAGAAAGGCACCAGACCATATAGCCATGCGCAACCCAGCCGTGAGCCAGGTCAACAGAACGATCAGCGAGGCCACCACAATCCAAGGCGTTTGAACCAGTGCAACCTCCATGGCATCCAGCAACCAGCGAATGGCCGCGGTGAGCCCTTCAAAGAACGCCACACTGTTGGCGACGCACCAGGCGATAAAACCCTCTACGCTGTCAATACTGGCCAGGCGGATTGAGTTGTCCGTCGGAAACTCGCTGAGAAATGAAAAACGGCCGGGGAAACTGTAGTGGATCATTGCGGTCGCGACCAACAAGATCATGAAACCCGCGCTGAAAACAATCTGACTGACCGGCATGCCAGAGCGAATGGCGCGATCTGAGAGCCAGTCAGAAAACCGGGCCTCCAGTGCCCAGTTGGCGGCCACAGCCTGTATGAGCTTAGCCACAAGCAAGATGATAACCCCGGTGAGTGCAATCGACGGACCTTGCGCGGCGAGCAGCTCTGCCTCGGCGCGGAAACCTTCAATGTTGGCCTCCAGCCCTTCGATCTGGCGCTGGATGGCGGCGGCTCGATCCGAGCCGCTTTCTTGAGCTGCAGCAAGCTGCTGGTAGCGCAAATCGAGCGTACCTTCGATCGAGGTCACACGGGCCAGCGCATCCGCTCCCAGATCTCCGAATAGGCCCCGCGCTATCTGCACAAAGCCGATTGCCTCGACGACAAGAAAGGCCAATGCCCATGACCAAAGTCCGCGTGCGCCGAACCAGATCGGACCAAAAAGCCCGGCCATCACATTGAAGGTTGCCGTAAAGCGCGCGGACGAACCGATCTTGTCGAAGTTGCGGATGTAGTAGTCGGGACTTGTGCGCACAAAGGTGCGGATATTCTCGCGGCGTTCCTCGGCGTAGGCCTGCGCGGCTTCGCTTTCTGTGTCTTCAAGGGGGTTCACACCAAGATCTTCGCTCATGACATTTCCGTCCCTTCAATCACGGTGCGCAACAGATCTGCGCGAGTGATGACACCTCTGTCTTCGCCGCCTTCGGACACCAGAACCGGCCGTTCATCGTCGATGGCTCGCGTAATTAAAGCGGAAAGCGTCTCATTGTGGTCCACCCGGTCGATGTCAGCGGGCAGCGGGCCGTGCGTGGCGAGGTAGCTGTCCAAGGGTTGCATCGCCGCATGAGCATGCACCACCTTCAGGCGCGATATCCCGGCCACGAAATCAGCAACGTAGTCATCAGCGGGATGCATGACAATGTCCTCAGCCGAGCCGATCTGCACCATTTTGCCATCACGCATGATCGCAATCCGGTCTCCTATACGGACGGCCTCATCCAGATCATGAGTGATGAAGATCGTGGTCTTTTTGAGGATTTTGGACAGCCGGATGAACTCATCCTGCAATTGTCGCCGGATCAGGGGATCAAGTGCGGAGAAGGGCTCATCCATCAATAGAACATCAGGGTTGGCCGCGAGCGCACGGGCAAGCCCCACACGTTGCTGCATGCCGCCAGAGAGTTCGTGAGCGAATTTCGACCCCCAAGCCCCCAATTCGACAATGTCGAGAATGGCGGCCGCCTGCCGCATGCGCTCGTTCTTGGCGACCTGGCGGATTTCCAGGGGCATTGCTACGTTATCAAGGACTGAACGGTGGGGCATCAGCGCAAAGTTCTGGAAGACCATCCCGATTTTTCGGTTGCGGAAAGCCTGAAGTTCCTTTGTGCCGAGTGCCATGACGTCCGTGCCTTCGATCTCGATCTTGCCGGCCGTTGGTTCGAGCAGGCGATTGAAATGGCGCACGAGTGTGGATTTGCCGCTCCCTGATAGGCCCATGATACAGAAGATCTCACCGCGTTTGACGTCGAGGCTGACATCGGCCACGCCCACCACCGCGTTGAATTCAGCAAGGACTTCAGCCTTGGTCAGCCCCCGCGCACGAATGGCTTCAAGAGCGGCCTCGGGTTTTGCCCCGAAGATTTTCCAGATGTTGGAAATTTCGATTACAGTCTCGTCGCTCATCCGCCCACCCGTGCGTGCCTTCAAGTGGGGCGGCACCGCTAGGTGCTGCCCGTTGTTTTTTGGCCTGGCTCAGAGACCCAGCATCGAATCTACGCGCTCGGAATTGGCGTTAACCCATTCGGCCGCAACTTCCTCAGCATCCCGCCCATTGGCACTGATCTCGAAGGCCAGCGAGCTCACGTCATCGGCGGTCAGGGAGAAGTTCGCGAAGAACTCCGCAATCGCCGGCGAGCGATCTGCAAGCGAGTTGGACCAGGCGATCTGCACTTCCTTCAGGGCGTCCTTGCTGGCAACCATCGACTTGTTGTACCAATCAGGATCGTCGGAGGGCTGCACCATAACGTATTTTTCGGGGTCATAAGTCGGTTCGGTCAGCATCACCACGTCGAACATGTACCAGACAGCATGCGGCTCGTAACAGTAGAAGGCATATCCTTCGTTTTTGGCTATACTGTCCTTGATGCGCGCGGTCTTTACAGCTTCCTCGGCGCGGATCGGATCGATGAAATCCAACAGGCCATAGTCGCGCACCTTTACCTCGTTCACATTGGCCGAGGCCCAGCCGGGTGCACCGATCCACATTTCACCCTTACCATTGCCATCGCTGTCCATCGCAGCCGCCACATCGGGGCGTCCAAGATCCGCGATGTCGGTGATATTCATCTCTGCGGCAAAGTCTTTGGAGACACAGAAACCCTGGTTGCCCTGGTAGGGGTTCGATGACAACGTCACGGTGCCGGCACCATCAACGTATTGCTTGGTGAACGCTTCCTGATTTGGCAGCCATACATCAGGGTGAACGTCGATGTCACCCTTACCCTGATCCATCGCTTGAAAAATCGTGGCATTGTTGCCCGGCACATACTCCACTGTGCCGCCAATGCGGGTGGTCACGATCTCACCCAAGACATGAGCAATAGCCTGTGCTCCGGTCCATGTGGGAACACCGATCTTAACCTCTTCAGCGGCGAGTGGTGCGCCGAGAGCTGAAACCAAAGCCGCGCTGATCAAGTATTTTTTTAGTGTCATTTGATATCTCCTTGTTGGTTTTTTGTATATTTTCAGGCCACGTAGCCAGGAAGTTCGAAAGTTTCGGGATAGCCAAACAGGGCTGCACTTCCGCCGGTGTGCAGAAAGACGACATTGTCCATGCCGTCGAAATAGCCTTTGCGGGTTTGGTCGATGAGACCATCCAACCCTTTACCGGAATAGACCGGGTCGAACAGAAGCCCTTCGGTGCGGGCCAACAGCTTGAGCGCGTCAATCATCCCTTTGGTCGGAAGACCATATCCTGCACCGACGTAGTCGCAGTTTGCGCGCACATTTTCGCGCGCAATGGGCGTACCCGTCTCCATATACTCGACAGTACGTACGGCCAGATCATGGACCATGCCTTCCTGTTTGTCTTGCGGGGCCCGCACGCCGATGCCCAAAAGGTGAATGTCACTTTCTAGGGCGGCAAGACCGGCGACTAATCCGGCTTGTGTGCCCGAGCTGCCGGTCGCATGTACCAGCGCATCAATTTTCAACCCGGCATTGGCGGCCTGTTCGCATAACTCGCGCGCGCAGTTCACGTAGCCCAATGCCCCGATCGGGTTCGATCCACCGCCCGGGATGATGTAAGGGTTTTTGCCTTCTGACTTCATCTGCGCAGCGCAGGCTTCCATCTCGGCGTTCATGTCTGCGCCACCGGGACGCTTGGAGACACTGGCACCATGCAATCGATCCAACAGGACGTTTCCATTCAGAATATAGTTCGGGTCATTGGAACCCGTACGATCCTCAAGCAGGATATGGCACGCAAGGCCAAGTTTTGCGGCCGCCGCTGCTGTCTGACGCGCGTGATTAGATTGCGTCGCCCCTTGCGTGATGATTGTATCTGCGCCTTTCTGGACTGCGTCAGCCATCAGAAATTCCAGCTTACGGGTCTTGTTCCCACCCGACGAGAGGCCAGTGCAATCATCCCGTTTGACCCAAAACCGAGGACCACCCAAAGCTTCGCTCAGGCGATCCATCGGCTCCAACGGCGTAGGAAGATGACCAAGCGATACCCGGGGAAATTTCGCCAGCGTCAGCGATAATTCCTTGCACAAGCTCAAAACCATCTCCGGCGCGACCATCTTGTCACCGCCGGTCATCTGAATTGTCTCCGCCACCACACTCTCCCTGCTTTTGCCTACAGCCAAACACTTTCAAAAGAAAAAGAAGAAAAACAGTGCATATTTCGCAGGCTGCTCATACATTTTGTTTGGGTACTCGGGAGGTGCGGATGAATATGCTGTGGTTTGATGATGTTCTGGCCCTTCTGGAAGAGCGGAACATGACGCGGGCCGCGGCCCGCAGAAACATCACACAACCAGCGTTCTCAAGGCGTATTCGCAGTTTTGAGGAGTGGCTGGGGATTGAAGTTCTCGATCGCAAATCGAACCGGGTCGAGATCAGTCCAGCACTGGCCTCTAACGAGGCCGAAATCCGCTCTTTGATCGCAAGGCTAAATGACCTGCGCACAAAAATTGCGCAACATGACCCCACCGTTTCGATTGTGACGATCGCCGCGACACACGCATCGGTCGTCTCCACCTTCCCTGATATGGCATTGCGTGCACGTGCCACGTTCAAGGGGCTCCGTTTTCGCCTCAGGACTGCCAATCTGAACGATTGCGTCACTCTGTTCCTGCGCGGCGATACCAACATGCTGCTATGCTATGAGGCGCGAAACGTCGCCCCAATGCCGTTCGGAGCAGGCATACGTCGCGGCACTTGGGGTCACGACTACCTCGTTCCGGTCATCGGTGGCGGATTGCGGTATGCAGTGCGCGGAAACGGCGACGTGCCTTTGGATACGCCAGCGATCGTCTATCCCGAAAACAGCTATTTCGGCGAAGCATTGAACAAAAGCAAACTCCCGTTCGGAACCGCCGATTTCAGCAAAAACCCCGTTTGCCAGACAGCCTTTTCAAGTGGGGCAAAGGAAATGATCCTGAACGGTCTCGGTGTTGGTTGGTTGCCGTTCAGCATGGTGCACAAGGAAATTGAAAGCGGCGAGCTGATCTCCCTACGCAATCAATTGGGTCAGGAAAAGCTCGACGTGGTGGTCTATGCCCATCACCAGACCAAGATAGCGAAAATGTTGCTTGATTTCTGGACAAACAGGCCGTTTTCAAAGTCTTGAGCCGATAAGACGCCAATCAGCGCCAAAGACCATAGCCATCTGTCGGCACCAAATATTGACTGCTGAAAGCTGTGCGAAATTGCCGCGCTTCTCGCGGCATCCTATCCCACAGTCGTCCGGATTTCGTAAATATTCAGTGATCGCTTTGGGCTCTCGCCCGGCTTTCGCCGCACGCTAAACGAATGGCTGCTGTCGGGAAACGGGCCAAACTTTGCAAAGTTGGCTTTCCATGCATAACAGCCGCACTGGCCTGCCCATGCTGCACAAACACTGCGGGATGTCCAGAATAGGACAGTTAGCTAAGCTGAAATTCCCTGGCACAAATACGCAATAGCCATTTGCGGAACTGCGTTACGACGCGTGCACCATCGGCTCGGTATGAGGTCAGAAGATAATACGCGTTGCCTGTTGGCAGGTTCAATTCCAGTGGCGCGACCAGATTTCCTTTGCGCCGACCTTCTTCGCCAAAAGGTCGGCGATCCATGGCCCAACCCAACCCGCTTTGTGCGGCCTGCAACGCATTCGAGCGATTGTCCATTTCGGCAATCGGTTTCCACGCAGTTTCAGTCAGACCCGCTGCGGAAAACCAGAGGCCCCATTCGTTTACATGATGCCGGCTTCGGATCAACGGTTCGGACAGCAACTCTTCGGGCGATGGAACTGATCCTCGCGCCGACAGGTAATCAGGCGAACAAACTGGTTGTATCACCTCGTCAAACAGTTTGATACAACGGGCCTCCTGCGGCGGTTTGTCTGCATAAACAATGGCCATGTCGATATCGCTGCCACTCAGTGTGATTTCCTCGGGCATCGTGATGATATTGATCTTCACGTTGGGGGCAGCTTCGCGCAGGTTCGGCAGCTTTGGGATCAACCACATATTCGCCAGTGACTGGTACATATGGACCGAAACAGACTGGTCGCTTTTTTTGTCCGTGTATTTCGCAAAAGCCGCATCAAGCGTGTCCAGCGCCTGACGTATCGGTTCGTACAAGGCCTTGCCTTCTGCCGTCAGTTCAGCCGCCTGGTTGGTTCCGCGTTCCAGCAAGGTCGCGCCAACAAATGCCTCCAGAGATTTTATCTGATGGCTAATCGCAGAACCGGTGATATTGAGTTCCTGAGCGGCTTCTACATTGCGCCCTAGCCGGACAACGGCCTCGAAGGCGCGGATCGCGGCAAAGGGCGGAATCTTGCGTGACATCTGACTACCTGAACTTGCGGGGACAAACGGACCCTAAGGTAAATTTTCAGCGGCTCCCAGCGCTTTCAGCTCAGAGTTTCGTGGTACACAAGGCCAATAGGCGTTTCAGTTCAGGCGCTGATAGATGATCAAACTGCGCTGACAGATCATGGATTTCGGTGGCCCGTTCCTTGCCCAAAACCGGATCAGCCAGCAGATGGAATTTCTCGGTGATCTGACTGTCGCTCAGCGGATTATCTGCATCACCGCGCGGGGTGCGGGGATTGTCTTCGATCCGGCGACCGTCGTTGAGTACAATCGTTACCTGCGCCCAACGCTTTTCGATGCTAATGCGGGTCATTTCCGCGTCGTCGATAAGTTGGGTTGCCCGACTGATGCGCAGGATATCCGGGTCGCGCAGGGCCCCATCGGTCAATTCCGGCACGCCAACCTGACCACGCACGATCATTGCAGCCACAGGAAAGGCGATGGCATAGGCGAATTCATCCTGATTTTGCGGCTCATGCCCGGCCAGACGGGTGGCATAGTGGAAGGTGCGGATTTCGACGCTTTCCACCTGCTCATGGGTAAACCCATGCTCGGCCATCATGTCATGCACGGCATCCAGCGAGGGATGCGCCCAGCGGCAACAAGGGTAGGCTTTGTAGTGGGTATGATCGATCAAGCGCCAACCCTGTCCCAGATCGGACCAGAATTCAGCCCCGTCCTTGCCTTCGCAGGTTAGCGCGGGTGCGCCTGTGAACCCTTCCATCGCCAGATAGGCCGCTGTTACGCCCGAAGGTGCACCCCAGCCGACCCCGTCGCGCAGCATGGTCGGGTGGTCAATACAGCGCATCATCTGGCTGCGAGGCCCATGATATTCGCCGATGCCAGCCGCGTGGCGGATCTGTTCCGCGCTGCCACCCAGCAGTTTCGCCCCGGCGCCGGCCACGCCGACGGCGGTCCAGGCCCCCGAGGTATGATAGTCGGCGCAGGTGGCGTGCTGCACCAGACCCGCGCGGTATGAGATTTCATAGGCAGCAGCGAGGATTTCAGCAAAGCGCTTGCCGTCAATATCCTGATTGCTGGCCTGCGCCATGGCGATCAATGCCGGAAAGATCGCGGAACCCGCATGGCCCTTGCAGGGGGTCGTCCCGTCATGTGCGTCGATGCTGTCTATGGTAAAGGCCCCAGCCATGGCAGCCCCGACGGGGCTGACCGACCGACCATCCATCAGCATGCGCGCCCCACCGGCACTGCCCGCACCAAAAATCAACGGTGCGGTGCGCCGGGCAATCCCTGACAATTCGGTCGTGGCCCCCACGGCGGCGACGCCCATTGTGTCGGTGAATGAGCGGCGCAAGGTCCACAGCGCCGCTTCAGGCAGATCGTCATAGCTCAGCTCGGCGGCGAATTGATCGAATCTGGGGGGCATCAGCTCAGCCTCTCGATGGCGGTTTTCATTCGGTTGACCCCTTCGACGATATTGTCTTCCGAGGTTGCGATCGACATACGGAAAAACGGATCGCAGGAGAACCCCGGACCGGGCACGACAACTGCCCCATGATCCATCAGATAGGCTGCCAGATCGGTTGAGTTGTTCAGCTTCGCGCCATCCGGTGTCGCGAGACCTAAAAGCGCTCCGCAATCGGGCATCAGATAGAACGCACCGCCTGGTTTCTGTGTGGTCAAACCTTCAATCTGGGCCAGCCCGGCCAGGGCCACATCCCGGCGGTGCTGATAGGTGGCGCACCAGTCTTTCAGGAAATCCTGCGGCCCTGTCAGCGCGGCCACGGTAGCGGCCTGAGAGACCGAGCATGGCCCGCCATTGGTCTGACTGAACAGGCTGCGAATACCGCCTGTCCACCAATCCGGCCCGCCCGCATAGCCGATGCGCCAGCCGGTCATGGCATAGGATTTCGACACACCGTTAACGGTAAGGATACGATCTTGCAGATCGGGCACAGTGGCCGCCAGCGTCGCAAACTCAGCCCCGTCAAAGATAATATGTTCATAAAGGTCATCAGAGATCACATTGACATGGGCGTGCCTGCGCAGAACCTGTGCCAGCGCCTCCAGCTCGACCGCCGAATAAACCGCGCCAGTCGGGTTCGATGGCGAACAGAGCATCAGCAACCGGGTACGGGGCGTGATTGCACCCTCCAGCGCCTCGGGCGTCAGCTTGAATGCCGTCGCAGCCGTATCGACCAGCACAGGAGCACCGCCCACCGCCTGCACCATCCCCAGATGCGAAGCCCAGAGTGGCACCGGCAAGATCATCTCATCCCCTGCGTTTAACACCGCCTGAATGGCCGAGGCCAAAAGGGGTTTCGCGCCCGAGCAGACGATGATTTCCGAAGTGGTGAATGCCAGCCCGTTGTCGCGCTGGAATTTCTCGATCACAGCCGCTTTGACCGCACCGGTGCCATCGGTGGGGGTATAGCGTGTCTCGCCCGCGCGGATGGCCGCAACCCCGGCCTCGCAGATATGGACGGGGGTGTCGAAATCTGGCTCGCCCACAGAAAAATCGATCAGATCGGCCCCGGCTTGCCGCAGCTCATAGGCTTTGTTGAAAACGCCAATAATGGGCGATGGGGGAAGGGCATCGA
>NZ_JBXWQW010000048.1:0-31034 GCF_059612585.1 Ruegeria sp. YKSF57
ACCTGAACTCTACGCAGTTTCCTGCGCAGAATAGGCTGCCCCGCTGCATCTGCCCCGTGGGCCTGAAACACATTCTTCGCCAGATCGAGCCCGACCGTGATAATCTCTGACGTGACCGCTCTCCTTTGTGGATCGTTGCAGACCCACCTTGGCACAATGATGCCGTCGGGGGCGGTCACATCATCAGAGCCAGGAAACCTACATCTTATTATGAAAGATAAAACCGATGAAATTCAGCAGCAGCTGCGCCGCCAGGATTTGCGTGCTTTCGGCTGGATCGTAGGCCGGAGCGACTTCGACCAAATCAATGCCGACAACGTCTCCGCGTTTAGAAAGTCCCTGTAAAATCTCCAAGACATCATAGTATTGGAAACCACCATGGCTGGGAGTGCCGGTGCCCGGTGCAATAGAAGGGCAGAAGGCGTCGATGTCGATGGTGACGTAGTAGCGGACACCCTCTGGGATACGGTCCAGAACGCCTTGGGTGCCCAGCTTGCGCACCTGTCGGACTGACAGAATGTCCGAACCGCGCGCGCGCGCATCGTCATAGCCCTCTTTTGCGGTCGAAGATACATTGCGGATGCCCAGCTGGGTCATGCCCGAGACATAGTCTTTTTCGATCGCGCGACGCATTGGGTTGCCATGGCCGACGGTGACGCCGTGGCGTTCATCGACAAAGTCCAGGTGCGCGTCGATCTGGATCACGTGGATCGGGCCGTGTTTTTCGCAATCCTCGGCATAGGCGTTGATGCAGGGGATGTTAACCGAATGGTCGCCGCCGATTGTGACTGGGATCGCGCCCGCGTCGAGGATTTTCTTGACGCCGTATTCGATGTTGGCGTGGCTTTCCTCGGTCTTGGTGTGGATGATGTCGGCATCGCCCAGATCGACGATGCGCACGTCACTGCCCAGATAGGTGGCGTCATCCTCGTGGTCATAGGCACCTGCGTGTCCAAAACTGAACAGGGTCGATGCCTCTCGCACCGAGCGCGGACCAAAGCGTGCGCCCGAGCGGAATTGGCAGCCGAAATCGAAAGGCGCACCAAGGATCGCCACATCCGCGTCGATCTCGTCCCAGTTTTGGACATAGGGTTTCTTGCCAAATGTCGAGATGCCGACAAAAGGTAAATTCAGACGACCAGATTCATAACCATGTTCAGACATGATTTCTCCGTTTCTTAATGCATTAACGATAGGCCAGTTCCGGAAGGAACAGGGCGATTTGAGGGAAGGCGATCAGCAGGCCGCACACGATCAGCAGGATGATCAGGAATGGGGGTACACCGCGCACCACTTCGACGAAAGGCCGCCGGAAGACTGCAATAGCGGTGAACAGGTTGCAGCCGAAGGGTGGCGTCGCTGCGCCGATTGCAACCTGAAGCGTGATCAGTACCCCGACCAGAACAGGGTCCAGACCGCTAGCTTTGATCATGGGAGCGAAGATCGGAACCAGGATCAGGATCACTACAATCGAGTCCACAAACATGCAGCCGACGAAGAACGCTATGTTGATCGCTAGCAGCACCATCAGCGGACTGGCGCTCTCCAGACCCAGCGCGGCGATGATGGTTTGCGGCACCTGAGCGAAACTGAGTGTCCAGCTAAACGCAGCCCCTGCCGCAATCAAAATGAATACGACCGAGGTGATGGCTCCGGTGGACAGCGCGATGTCGAACAGGTCTTTCACCTTGATTGAGCGGAAAATCACAACTTCGAGGATGACCGCATAAAGCACACAGATTGCTGCAGCTTCGGTGGGCGAGAAGACACCACCATAGATGCCGCCGACGATGATGGCGGGGAAGCCCATCGGCCAAAGCGATCTGCGCAGTGCGGCGAACCGCTGCCCCCAACCTTCACGCGGCAATACAGGGATATCATGGCGATAGGCGTAGTGCATGCAATAGGCCGAGAACAGGACCACGATCAGCAGCCCCGGCAGGATGCCGGCGATGAACAATTGTGAGATCGAGGTGCCCGAAACAACGCCATAGATGATCATGCCGATGGAGGGTGGGATCAGATAGGCGAGGTCGGCCGCATTCACGATCAAGCCGATCGAGAAACTGTCGCTGTAGCCTGATTTCAGCATCCGGGGCCGCATCGCTCCACCGATGGCCACCACGGTCGCCTGGGTCGAGCCACAGACCGCGCCAAACAGGGCACAGGCCGAGGTGACAGAAATCGCCAGACCGCCCTTGATATGGCCCATGAAACTCATCACAAGATCGATCAATCGGTTGGCGGAATGGCCGCGTGTGATGATATCGGCCGCCAGAATGAACATCGGCACCGCGATCAGCGCTGCGGGTTTGACCCCTCCGATCATTTGTTGGATCAGGATTTGCATGTTCATGGTGGGGAAATAGACAAGGAACCCCAGCACCGCCGCCGAGATCAGCGGCATTTTCATCGGAAACCCTGCCAGCAGCAGGACGATCATGACGGCCAGCATCAACTCGGTCATTTGTCTGCCTCCGTGGAGTCTTCGAATTTCTTGATCGCGGCTGCGGTTTCCGGGTCTTCGTAGCTGTCAACTTCCAGGTACGAGACATAGACCTCTTCTTCCGCGAAATTCAGGTTGCGGATCGCGGTCAGCAGATACTGGAACGCCGCCAGCGCCAGGCCGATGACGACCCAGACATAGGTCAGATACAGCGGAAGTTGCAGCGCCGGGGTGATCCGCCCGCGTGAGGCGACTTTCTGTACATATTCCAGCGCGTACCAGGCTAGAACGGCCATGACGACAGCGGTGGTGGCGGCAATCACAACCATCAGGCCCTTGCGCATCTTGATTGGCAGGGCGTCATAGATCGCCGACATGCGAATGTGGATGCCTTTGCGGGTGGCATAGCCCAGCCCCATGAAGGTGACGATCACGATCAGGAACTCGTTCAGTTCCTCCGAGAAATAGATGGACTGGTTGAACACGTAGCGGCCAAAGACATTGGCGATGGTGTTCACGGCCATCAGGATGATTCCCCAGCCCAGGATCCAGACTTCGATCCGTCCGATGACAGCGTCGATCTTTCCCAAAAAGCCGAAGGGAGTTGCAGTGCCGCTTTGCATGATATCCTCCCCTTTTTTTTGAAGCCTCACGCGCAAGGCGCGTGAGGTAGTTTTGAGTGAGTGGATTGAGTAGGTATCAGTTGCCGGTCAGTTCGGCCTGCAGTGCATCCAGCAGTTCTTGACCGCGGGGACCGACGGCTTCGACGTAAGCCGCCGAAGTACCGGTGCTGCGCCCGCGGAAGACATCACGTTCTTCTTCGGTCAGAACGACCAGCCCGATATCAGGCTTGGCTTTCTTGATGATGTCCAGACGTTGCTGGTTGAAATCGGTGACAACGCCGTCGATGAAGCCGGTCATGTCGCCCATGGTGTCACGCACCAGTTGCTGACGGTCGGGACTGAGGGTCTCGAACCAGTCCGATCCGGCCACGACTGTGGTGACCAGCTCTTGCTCTCCGGCCCAGATCAGGTGGCTGGTGACTTCGTAGAACTTCATCTCTTCGATGGTCGGGATCGGATTGACCTGACCGTCGATAGCACCCAGTTGCAGCGCACCGAACACTTCGCCGAACGGTAGCGGAGTCGGGCTGGCGCCCATGTTGTTATAGGTTTCCACCAGAATAGGCGAAACCATCACGCGCATTTTGAAGTTGTCGAAATCTTCGGGTGTGCGGATCTCACGGTTGGTGGTCCAGACCTGCGGACCCTCGGAATACATGGTCAAAACTTCCAGACCACGCTTGCGGAAATCGTCGTTCATCGGGCCATAGATGGTTTCCGAGCTGCTGAGGATTTTAGAGATCGCTGCCGGATCGGACGGCAGTAGATAGGGCAGCAGGAAGACTTGGCTTTCCGGCACCACGGTACCCAGGTTGCCGATTGAAACATTGGTGAACTGGATGACGCCATCGGCGGCCTGTTCGACTGTTTCGGTCGGTGTGCCAAGCGTGCCCATCGGATAGACGGTGACGGTCACTTCTCCATTGGTGGCCGCCTCAATGCGCGATTTGAACTCCTGCGCATAGGCGTCCATGATCGAGCCCGGAATTTCTTCGATCGCGAATTTCCAGTCTTCTGCCAGCGCACTGAGCGGTGCGAGGCTGAGCAGGGTTGCCGCTGCCGTCGTTCGCATTTTCCGTAGAGTAAAGGTCATGCTGGGTTCCTCCCTTGATCCCTTTTGGTGTTCAGGTTGGGTCCAGCACAGCACAGAAAATTACACAAAAATATATCATGTTGCTTATGTTCACATGAAAAAAATTGATGTAATGATGAGCCTGAGAATCGCGGAAGTTGACGTCATTGAAACTGTTCAGAAATACTCTTCTCGAAACCTTTGTGACGGTCGTTGAATGCGATGGATTCACCGATGCACAATATGCATTGGGGATCACCCAATCGGCGATCAGCATCCGAATCCGTGATCTGGAAGATTCTCTTGGTTATCGGGTTTGCGAGCGGGGAAGGGGCGGGTTCCGACTGACCGAACGTGGCGAGATCGCCTATCACAAGGCACGTGAGATCTTACGCAGCGTCCGAGATTTCGATGCTGAGTTGCTGGAGTTGCGCGACGCTGTGACGGGCGATTTGCGGATTGGCATCGTCGATGCGGTTAACACGTTGACGGATTTGCATCTGACCAGATCGCTGAAACGATTTCTGAACCGTCCCAACGAAGTCAGGCTGGAAATAGTTGTCGCTTCACCGATCGAATTGACGCAAAGGTTGATCTCGGGCGATTTGCACGTAGCCATCGCTCCTTTTCGTAATCAGGTGCCGGAACTGCGCTACACCAAGCTGTGTGACGAAGAGCACCAATTGTATTGTGGGCGCGACCATCCGCTGTTTGCTGTGCCGGATACGAAAATTGGTCCGGAAGATATTGCAATGTATGAAATTTGCCAGCGATCTTACGACGTGTTCGTATCTCCCGAATTGAAACCAACCGATATGCGGGCGGTCGTTGCGAATATGGAGGCGATGGCAGTATTGATCGAAACCGGGCACTATCTGGGGGCTCTGCCGGTGCATTTCGCAACAAGTATGGAATATCACGACAAGCTTAGAGCCGTCGCACCCGACCGGCTGAACTGGACGTCGACATTCTATCTTGCGACCCGGTCTACTAGCGTACACAGGCGCTCAGTTGAACTTTTTGTCGAGGATGTGGCCACTTACTGCGGAGAAGGCAATCAGTATCACTAAACTGAAACTTATCTGGACTCTTCTGACGTCGTAATTTGATGTCTTCCTTGCTGTAGTAAGAGTACATTAGCAGAAATCGCAGCAATTGTACCAATGGGCTCACTGCCGACCTCGGAGGCAGAGCAGCATCCGCAGTGCCACAGTGGCGCACCACCTTCAGGAGCGGCCCTTTGCGAACTCTCAGCCCATTGCTCTAATGCTGCTCTGCAGCTTTTAATAGCGGATGTTCACGGCAGTAAAAGATCAGAGGACTTGCCATATGATTTCTCCCATCTCGGTGCTTGGTT
Organism: Ruegeria sp. YKSF57; assembly: GCF_059612585.1. NCBI lineage: Bacteria > Pseudomonadati > Pseudomonadota > Alphaproteobacteria > Rhodobacterales > Roseobacteraceae > Ruegeria > Ruegeria sp. YKSF57. Next base: position 5,499 of record NZ_JBXWQW010000048.1, read on the forward strand.
CTTGCGAAACTAGCAACTGTATTTCTCAGGCGGTCTGAGCCGACCAGTTTCCAGTATAGAGCAACCCTTTGGAGAAGCTCGGATAAAACAATGCCCCCAACCCAATAGTTGGAGGCAATACAATAGCAAGAACAGGCTTTATGGGTGTTATCCACGCCAGGTGCGAACGATGCCGCAATCCATGTGTACAAAGTTGGAGCGGCTGTATTTTCCAACGCCGCCTGCCTGACACGCCGCGGCGGCACTAGCCATCTGGCTAACCGAACGTGAAGCTAGGCGCAAATCGGCAGCCTGACCTTTCATGTGCAGAGAATTCTTGGCAACACCGCGGGAGCGGGAGCGGAGCATGGCATTGGTTTGAGGGCTACGATAACCTGAAAGCAACATATAGGGCTCGTTAACGTCCAGCAGATTGTGAGTAGCGGCCATGATGTCGATGGTTCGTAGATCCATCGGTTTTATCTGATCAGTTCGCCAGTCGCGCATAAAGTGATTTATCTCGGCAACAGCGTCTTTGACATAGTCACCATCCACCCAATAAATCATATCAAGGCGTTCGCCGGTGCGGCCGGAATACATGCGCACGCGCCGTATGTCGCCCCCACCACGAAGAAAGCCCGCTGCGTTGGAAAAAGTTGGTGCTGCTGATACTAATGTTGCTGCGAATGCACCTAGTAATGCGCGTCGCGACAAGCCCGTCGAGCTCAATTCTGTCATTTACTGCGTCGTCCCGTACTTATTCCTGCCCGCGCACGATGTTACGCGCGCTTTTGTCAGTTTTTGTTACCATCCCCAGGTGCCAGATGTATGCCACAGCCGGATTCGCGAGCCAAGAATTGATTGGTTTTGGGGCAAGTAAGGGGGAATTTTCGGCAAGATTTTGCGCAATTGACGCGTAACGCCTATTTTATTACTGAGATTTCGGACTAAGTGCAGGCCGGGCAGGGCGATGCAATCCAGCATCAACTGATATTTCATGACGTCGTTTTTCACATTTGTGAATGGACATTTGCCTTCAGTTTTTAAGAAACTCGATTGGCTAACCGCAGCAGAAACGTATTTCAATGACCAAGACGAGACACATGACCCACCCCATTCGGCAACGATCCGCCTATGTCATTGCAACCGTGATCGCCATATCTGGAGTGTCACTGCTAGGGGGAGTTCCTGCGCAGGCACAATCGTTTGCATTCAAGCAAGCAGTGGCCGAATCCGTCGGATCACAGGGTGGAGTTGGAGCGTTTTACCGCGAAAACGACTATCAACCGATCTGGACCGGCGAAGATGCCTCCTCCCAAGCTAGGCGCGTTGCGTTGATTCAGGCATTGAGCCGGGCAGAAACGCATGGGTTGCCAGTTGATCGATATCGGGTAGACGAGACTATCCGAAAAATGCGCGAGGCCAAATCGTCACGCGACATAGGATTGGTCGAAGCGGAATTGACGCGTACATTCGTTACTTACGCACGGGACGTTCAGTCCGGCCTTCTGAAACCATCTTCGATTGATCCCGGTATAGCCCGTTCAGTTCCGCGGCGACCGGCGACCGATTTTTTGAACGAAGTGCTGACTGCGAATCCGGAAACATATTTCACCACACTCGCGCCCCACTCGTTTCAGTATCTCACATTGCTAAAACACAAAATTTACCTCGAAGATCAGCTTTTGGCAGGCGGTTGGGGGGCAACCGTTCCCGTTCAGAAGGTGGAATTGGGTGATACAGGTACGACAGTCATCGCGTTGCGCAACCGTCTAGTCGCCATGGGATACATGAAGCCCAGCGCAAGCCCCAGCTATGACAACAGGCTTCGGTCAGCGGTGATGAAGTTCCAGGCTGCGCACGGGTTGGAACAGGATGGCGTTGCCGGGCCAGGCACTATTGCCGAGATAAACGTTTCCGTGGCGGATCGGTTGAAATCCGTGATAGTTGCGCTTGAACGCGAGCGATGGTTGCCGCGCGATCGGGGGGACCGGCACATTCTGGTGAACCAGACCGATTTTTCCGCCAAAATCGTGGATGATGGCCGAGTGACCTTTGAAACGCGGGCCGTTATAGGCAAAAACACTCATGATCGCCGCAGTCCCGAGTTTTCGGATCAGATGGAACATATGGTCATCAATCCAAGCTGGCATGTTCCCCGTTCCATCGCGACCAAAGAGTATCTACCACAACTGCGCGCTAATCCGAACGCAGCAGGGCACTTGGAAATCACCGATTCACGGGGGCGGCGGGTTGATCGAGAGGCCGTCGACTTCAGTCAGTTTTCCTCTGGGAGCTTTCCGTTTGCAATGCGCCAGCCACCCGGTAAAGGAAATGCACTGGGGTTGGTGAAGTTCATGTTCCCCAACAAGCACAACATCTATTTGCATGACACACCGCAGAAAAGCTTGTTTTCGCGGGAAATTCGGGCGTTTTCTCATGGGTGCATTCGGTTGGCGGACCCATTCGGATTCGCATATGCGCTGCTGTCTCTTCAGGAAAAAGACCCCAGAGACTATTTCCATAGGGTTCTTAGAACCGGCCGCGAGACCACTGTTCCACTGGACAAACCGGTTCCGGTCCACCTGATCTATCGTACGGCCTATGTCGGCACGAAGGGCGAGGTCCAATATCGCCGCGATGTTTATGATCGCGATAAAAAGGTCTGGGACGCATTAAGCAATGCGGGGGTGGTCCTGCCAGCGGTTCAGGGGTAAGGACGGGGGCGCACAGACCTTTTACCGGAGCCGCAAATGCAATTCACTGTCAAACAGATCGCAACGGCCCTCGGTGTCGAGGCTGAGGGGAATACTGACCTCACGATTTTGCGCGCTGCTGAGCCGGCTGAAGCGGGACCGACCGATCTGGCGCTGGCGATGTCGTCGAAATACGCTGATGCCCTGGGGCAGGGTGGTGCGCGAGTGGCGATCCTGTGGCCCGGGGCCGATTGGAAATCCCTAGGGCTTGATGCAGCCATTTTTGCGCCGCGACCGCGTATGGCAATGGCCGGTGTAACGGCAATGATGGATCGGGGACAGGGCGTTCAGCCTGGAATTCACCTGTCTGCCGTCGTCGATCCAACCGCTGAAATCGGACATGATGTGTCGATCGGGCCATTTAGTGTTATCGGACCCCGTGTGCGCATTGGCGCTGGATCGGTGATTGGCCCGCACTGTACGATCGGAATGGATGCTACATTGGGCAAAGATGCGTTGTTGCGGGAAATGGTCAGCATCGGTGCCCGAGCCGTGATCGGCGACCGGTTCATTGCGCAACCTGGTGCACGGATCGGTGGCGACGGGTTCAGTTTTGTCACTCCTGAAGTGTCAGGCGTCGAAAATGTCCGTAAAACCATGGCCGATCAGGGAGACGCAAAGGCGCAGGGTTGGCTGCGCATTCATTCTCTGGGCGCAGTTGAGATCGGAGATGATGTTGAGGTGGGGGCCAATAGTACGATCGACAACGGAACCATTCGGAATACGCGAATAGGAAACGGTTCCAAGTTGGACAATCTTGTTCACGTCGGGCACAATACGCGGGTCGGAAACGACTGCCTGTTGTGCGGGCAAACTGGTGTTTCCGGTTCGGTCGAGATTGGTAACAACGTCGTTCTTGGCGGTCAGACCGGTGTTGTCGACAACATTTTTATTGGAGACCGGGTGATCTCGGGTGGGGGGACTAAAATTCTGTCGAACGTTCCCGCAGGCCGCGTGATTATGGGTTATCCTGGCATCAAAATGGAAGCACATACCGAGATTTATAAAGCGCAGCGCAGGTTGCCTCGCATGGCCCGTGACGTTGAGGCACTGAAAAAGGCGGTTTTCAAACAGCCTGAGAGCGATTAAATCACCCGCAAAGCGACAATCAGGGGATTGATATGAGCATCAGCAACCGCGTCATCGCGATCATTGCAGAGCAGGCCGTGCTGGAGCCATCGGATGTGTCGCCCGAGAGCACCCTTGAAGATTTGGGCATCGACAGCCTTGGATTGGTTGAAAGCATTTTTGCCATCGAGGAAGAGTTCGACATTTCGATCCCGTTTAATGCAAACGAACCGACGGCCGGCGATTTTGATATCTCGAATGTCGCTGCAATCATTTCGGGCATCGAAAAACTGATCGCGGAAAAGGTCTAGCGACGGTTATGAAGCGCGTCGTCATTACCGGGGCTGGCACTATCAATTCATTGGGGCACTCGGTCTCTGAAACTCTCGAGGCCATGCGCGAAGGGCGCTGCGGCATCGGGGAGTTGGATTTTCGCGACGTAGATCGTCTGGCGATCAAGATCGGTGGTCAGGTGCGCGGATTTGATACCGAAGGCCGGTTCAACCGACAGCAAATGACGCTATATGACCGTTTCACTCAATTTACTCTGACCGCGGCGAAAGAGGCCATCGAACAATCTGGGATCGAATTCCATGGCGACACCGCCCATCGGTCCGGTGTCGTATTGGGAACTGCAGGTGGTGGTGTGTCCACTTGGGACGACAACTACCGCTCAGTCTATGAAGACGGAAAGAATCGCGTACATCCGTTTGTTGTGCCAAAGCTTATGAACAATGCCGCTGCCAGCCACGTGTCCATGGAATACAACATCAAGGGGCCGAGTTTCACCGTGTCGACAGCCTGCGCATCGTCCAATCATGCAATGGCGTTGGCGTTTCAGATGGTACGCAGCGGTGCCGCACCGGCCATGGTGACCGGTGGATCTGAATCAATGCTGTGCTTTGGGGGGGTAAAGGCTTGGGAGGGCTTGCGCGTCATGTCCAAGGATGCCTGCCGTCCGTTCAGTGCGAACCGGAACGGAATGGTGCAAGGCGAAGGGGCCGGCATATTTGTTTTCGAAGACTACGACCGCGCAAAAGCACGAGGGGCCGAAGTTCTGGCAGAGGTGATTGGTTTTGCAATGTCGTCAGACGCCGCAGATATCGTCATGCCCAGCAAGCACGGGGCAGCGCGGGCTATGGCTGGGGCGTTGGCAGATGCCCGTATTAACGCAAGCGACGTTGGATATATCAACGCGCACGGTACCGGAACCGCCGCAAACGATAAAACCGAATGTGCCGCAGTGGCAGACGTTTTTGGTCGTCAGGCGGACAGTTTGATGATTTCGTCAACCAAATCCATGCATGGACACCTGATCGGGGGTACGGGGGCGGTGGAGCTTTTGGCCTGCATCATGGCGCTGCGCGACGGGATCATAGCGCCAACAATCGGGTACGAGGAACCTGACCCGGAATGCGCTTTGGATGTGGTTCCAAACGTGGCGCGCGAAGCAAAGGTCGACGTGGCCCTTTCCAACGCGTTTGCCTTTGGCGGGATGAACGCGGTACTGGCGCTACGCAAAGTCTGAAAAATGGCCACCGAAAACTTTGTTCGGTGACCATTCCAGAAACATATCCGATCTTAGTTCGGAACAACTTCGACGGCGTCAAAGCCCGCCGTGAAGCCGTTAAGCGACAAGTCCAGCGAAATAACTTGATCGGGTGCTGGGGCAGGGACCAATGAAATCGTAGCCTTGGATCCCTTTTTCATTGCGTCGATATCCGCTTGGGTCAAGCCAATCCTGGCGATGCACCCCACCGGGCTGCAAAAGGAGTATTCGTACCGCTTGCCCGGCGCCCCATCAATCGAGATAGTCACTTGGGCGGTCAAAAGGGTTTCAAGTGGAACCACCACGGTAGCGCCCGCAACGGCAACCTGGCCTTCGGGCAGGCGGAACAGGGACACCTCTGCCATCGGGCTGCCTTGTGGTCCATTTAGGATTTGCAGAAGCGAACAGGGGTCTTTTTCGGCTTGGGTCTTGATGCAGGCCATGTCCCAGTCGCCGAACTTTTCAGTTGGATATCGCTGACCCAATTGCGGCTCGGTATTAACCGGCTGGCCAAGGTCAAGCGACTCATTTCCTGTCTGTTCACTAGTACTCTCTGAAGCGGAGCTGGTGTCTTGCGCAGTGGCAATACCCGCCCACATGGCGATTGCGATAGCCGCCAGTGGCGTTAGCGTTTTGATCATGAATGCCTCACTATATTTAGTTACGGTTTTGGCCATCCCTATCACGCCCATTGCGCGGTGTCAGTGGGAATTGGAAGATCTGAACGTATACTGGTCAGGAAACCGCCGGGAGCATGATCTGAATGCATTCGGGCCAAAAAAAGGGAGCCGATATTTGGGCTCCCTTTTCCAATTTGTCTCCCCGCCGGACTGGCCGACTTAGTTATGTCGCAGACGTTACGAGAGCGGGGGCCACGGGTCAACAGGTAACCCAACATTTTTTTGGACGCAAATAAGCGCGTGAAATCAGGGGAATACTTGTCATGTTCAAGAAAAGAGCCGTGCCCGAGGGCACGACCAGTCAACAGGGAGGAAAACCGCCGCCACATCCGACGTGGACCGGCGACGAAAAAACTATCGCAGTCAAAGGTTAACTTTGTATGCTGACGCTGTATTGGCACAGGATTGAGGCATAAGTCGAATGAGTGAAACGATTTTTCTGGGCGGAGCAGGAAAAAACTATGAGCTGCCGCAAGAATTGTCATTGAAATACGCCAATCGCCACGGCCTGATCGCCGGGGCGACAGGAACCGGAAAAACAGTGACGTTACAGATCCTTGCCGAGGGTTTTTCTGCAGCTGGCGTGCCTGTCTTTCTGACAGATGTGAAGGGTGATCTTTCGGGACTGGCAAAGGCAGGGTCACAGGATCACCAATTACATCACGCATTCACGGAACGGGCCGAGCGCATCGGTTACGGCGGCTTCGCCTATGAGGCTTGCCCCGTTACGTTCTGGGATCTTTTCGGCGAACAGGGACATCCAGTCCGAACCACTGTGACTGAAATGGGCCCTCTCCTGCTATCCAGATTAATGGAGCTGACCGAAGCGCAGGAAGGTATCCTGAACATCGCGTTTCGCTTGGCCGACGAAGAGGGCATGCCGTTGCTCGATCTGAAAGACCTGCAAGCTTTGCTTGTGTGGATCGGCGAAAACCGGTCGGAGCTTTCCTTGCGATACGGCAACATCTCTCCAGCTTCTGTTGGCGCCATTCAGCGTCGGATTCTCGTTCTCGACAATCAGGGCGGTACAAGGCTGTTTGGAGAGCCGGCACTTCAACTCGCCGACTTGATGAGAACCCATTCAACCGGAAAAGGTGTGGTCAACGTCCTCGCCTCGGACAAGCTGATGGCGGCGCCCCGGCTTTACACGACGTTCTTGTTATGGCTTTTGAGTGAACTGTTTGAAGAGTTGCCCGAGGTGGGTGACCCGGAAAAACCGAAACTTGTTTTTTTCTTCGACGAAGTACATCTGCTGTTTGACGATGCGCCAAAAGTGCTCGTGGACAAGGTCGAACAGGTCGCACGCCTGATCCGGTCCAAGGGCGTCGGTGTGTACTTCGTCAGCCAGAATCCGGCCGACATTCCCGAAGATATCCTTGGTCAGCTTGGAAACCGCGTCCAACACGCATTACGGGCATTTACGGCCAAAGACCGAAAAAACCTTCGCATGGCTGCAGAAACCTATCGAGAAAACCCCACCTTCGAAACGGAAACAGCCATTCGAGAAGTTGGTGTCGGCGAGGCGGTTACATCGATGCTTCAGAAAAGGGGCGTGCCGGGAATGGTCGAACGCACGCTGATCCGACCTCCTGGGTCTCAACTGGGGCCTATCAACGGCAAGGAGCGAGCCGAGATTATGGCGACCTCTGATATGGCGGGAAAATACGACACTTTGATCGACCGAAATTCTGCCTATGAAATGTTAGCCAAACGCTCGAAAATCGCCGCTAAAGAAGCTGAACAGGCAGAAACCGAAGCCGAGACAGAAAATGCCACCGCCCGTGAGTTTTCCGCAGCGCGACGTTATTCCGGAAAACGAGTCAGCCGGTCGTCGGCTCGGATTCAAACACCTCGGAGAAAGGACACCTTTACCTCGGCCCTGACCGAAGCGGTGATCAAAGAGATGAAAGGCACGACGGGCCGCCGGATAGTTCGTGGAATTTTGGGAAGTCTGTTCAAAGGTCGGTGACCGAAGGAAAAGGCGGTGGTCGGGTCACACCGCCTTTTCATAATCAGCATATTGCGACTAACCTTTGAGACGGCGGTTGCCCTCGGCAATGCAATAGTTGTCGGCCTCTTGGATAGACATGCCAGCGGGTGCATCGATCGCACGGTCCCAGAGTACTTGGTTATGTTTGTAGAGTTGGCAGGTAACAACACCCTTGGATGTGGTGACCTTGACCGGGTCGGATTCGTGCGCACGCGGATCGATGGAACAGGCGGTCAAGATCAGTGAAATCGCTGAGATTGCGATTGTCGAGCGGACAGGTTTCATTTCGTTCCTTATCATTTGGACTTCAGATCCTCTCCGATAGGATCCAGGGTGGGTCTTTTGTGAGGCAATTTTGCGAACGGCTCGTGAAATCATGCCAAAGCCGTTCCCTAAAATTAGTGTTCCGGGATCAGCCCCCTTGGGCTGAACCTGAGAACCAGTAGCAGGATAACCCCCATTGTCAGCAGCCGCATATGTGCCGCGCTGTCGATAAGGTGTTCTCTCAGACCACTGCCTTCAGGCAGACCGGACGTGATAACCTGCATGACCCATAGGCCAATCGGTTCGACCTGCACCCAAAGGAACCAGATCAGCATGGCGCCAAGAACCGCGCCAAAATTGTTGCCCGATCCACCCACGATCACCATCACCCAGATCAGGAAAGTAAAGCGAAGCGGCTGATAGGTGCCAGGTGTCAACTGCCCGTCAAGCGTTGTCATCATCGCGCCGGCAATACCGCAGATTGCCGAACCCAGAACAAAAATTTGCAAGTGGCGACGGGTGACGGCCTTGCCCATCGCTTCGGCGGCGACCTCGTTATCGCGAATGGCGCGCATCATCCGGCCCCACGGGCTTTTGAGGGCCATTTGGGCCATCCACAGAAGAACCAGCAAAACGCCAAGAAACAAGAGGGAATAGCCCAGTTTGACGTAGAGCGTCGATGCGGTCACCGGATCAAGCCCAAACCCCACCGCTTGTTCAACAAATCCCGGATCATTTTGAAGATCGATCTCATACGGGACCGGGCGCGGAAGACCGATCACATTCTTTACGCCGCGAGCGAGCCAGTCTTCGTTTTTGAGGACGGCGATGATGATTTCCGCAATACCAAGCGTGGCAATCGCCAGATAGTCGGACCGCAAGCCCAGCGCGGTCTTGCCAATCAGCCAGGCTGCGCCTGCCGCTAGCAGCCCGCCCGCTGGCCAAGCCAGCAATACTGGAAGGCTGAGGCCGCCGATATTGCCCGCCGCAGCCGGATTTATTGCTTCGACTGCGGCGACGTTAGGATCAAATACGGCCCGGTAGGCAATGAAGCCTATCACAAGAATAGCGACAACGGTCAGGGAACGTGCCTTGCCCTTTGGCATTTTTCTAGTGATGAATACGCCCGCGGCAACGGTTAGCGCGCCCAGAATCAACGCAAGAACTATCCCGGCTCCGCCTGCGCTCCATGCGCCCGGTGTCGGGTCAGTTGAAATCAGGACAACCGCAAGTCCGCCGAGTGCGACAAATCCCATGATACCAACATTGAAGAGGCCGGCAAAACCCCATTGCAGGTTCACTCCGATCGCCATGATAGCGGAGATCAGACCCATGTTCAGGATCAGCACCGCTGAGTTCCAGCTTTGCATCACGCCGGTCAATAGAATCAACCCTGCAACCAGAAAGAAAAAAAGAGTGTTTTTTACGGGTTCGCTCATACCGCTTTCCCCTTGAACAGCCCGGTAGGTTTGAACAACAGCACGATCAGCAGGATCACGAAACTGACTGCGAATTTGTAGTCGGTCGACAAAAGCTGAACGAGTCCCGAAGGCTCAAGCCCTTCTGGGGTGAGATAGGACAGCACTTTCTTCCATGCATAAGTGATCGTCACCTCGGAAAATGCGATGATAAATCCGCCCGCGATCGCGCCCAGAGGGTTGCCCAAGCCTCCGACAATAGCCGAGGCGAAGATTGGCAAAAGCAGTTGGAAGTACACGAAAGGCTTGAAACTTTTGTCGAGGCCATAAAGAACACCGGCGGTCGTGGCCAAAGCAGCAACGATCAGCCACGTATACATGACCACACGCTCGGGGTTGATCCCGGACAACAAGGCCAGATCCTCGTTGTCTGAATAGGCGCGCATGGACTTGCCGGTACGTGTCTTGTTCAAAAACCAGAACAGCAGAACGACCGCAATCACGGCGACCACTACCGTGATGCCCTGAGTTGTCCTGATGGCCAGACCTTCGTTGAGGCCGGTCAATTGCTTGAAGTCCCGAGCTGAAATCAGAAACCTTTCGCCGTCCAGGAAATTCTGGTCGTTTGGTCCGATGATGAACCGGACGAGACCGTTCATGATGAACATGACGCCCATCGACACGATCACGAGGATCACTGGCTTGGCCTTTTGTTCACGGTAGAACTGATAGACCAGTTTGTCCGTGATCAGCAAAAGCACCATGCATCCGAGAATGGCAACGGGTAGGGCCAGCAGAGCGGTGGGCAACGGTCCTAAGGCGACGCCGATGCTTTGCAACCACCACGTCACGAGCACGGCAATCATCGTGCCGAACGCCATTGTGTCTCCATGGGCGAAGTTGGAAAACCGCAGGATTCCGTAGATCAGAGTGACCCCAAGCGCCCCAAGCGCCAACTGGCTGCCGTAGGCTACCGCAGGCACGATGACAAAGTTTGAAAGCGCAACGAGCGCGTTGAGTAGATCCATTGGTCCTTCTCACAGTCTGGGTGCGGTTTTATGGCACGGCAATTAGGGGACGTACAACAGCTTGTCCCCTCTTTTTCAACGTAATTCTCATGCACTCAGACTGGAGTGGGTAGGAATTATCCGAAAGGATCCTCACACTGGCCCTGATCCTGATTTGCATGGGGACCATTTACCGTCAGATCAAAGGTCAGGCTGTCAAAATTGACGACAAAAGTGACGACGTCCTTGCCCATGATATGTAGAAATGTCAGCGAATTGAGGCCCGAGTGAATTGTAGCTTCGCCCTGGATTTCCTCGGTAATGATGAAACCCTGCTTTGACTCTCCGGACCTAGCGAGCGTCACTGCGCCACCGGTTCGATCCGAAACGCAATTGACAACGAAATCCGCTCCACCAAGAGAGTCGCTTAGGGCAAATCCATAGTTTGGAAACAGAATCGAAGCAGCTAACAGGGGTAGGTATTTCATAACTCGCCTTTCATCGCTTGAAGATGTCGCCAAAACCCGAACTGACCCTGGCTGCATCTGAAACCTGATTTTCGCCTTGGCACTGGCAACCAATCTAAAGTGACGTAGGAAGGAAATGTGACCGAAAAGTGGTAAACGTGACGTGGTCACGAACGCTTTATTCGATGTGAAAAAACAGGGTAACTGATTAAAATCTAATGTTTTCCTGTCGCTCCTCGCAACAGGAAAACAATCCGTGGGCAACTAGGATAAAGGGAACACTCGGAATCTTTCAGGGTGCGTTCTTCGAGAGCAAAATCTTAGGAGGCAACCGCCTCGCACTGTCCGCGGTCGCTGGAGATTGTTGGGCGCCGCATGGAGAGATTATATGTCAAATCCGCATGTTTGACGAACAGGGTCACGACAGTATTCTCGTCAGCATACATGAATGTAACGTTGCCGAGTCCCGGAAAAACCTTTGCGGGACCATTTATGTTCTGGCTTTTCATTTCGCCATCGTTTCCGGATGCGGGTTTAACCAACATCATTTCCGATCCGTCGATTTCAGATATGCATAGAAAATGCTGATCCTGGGCTGCCCCCATAGTTGCACAAAATACAAAGGCGGCAGAAAGCGTCGCTGTGGTTTTCATTCGTTTCTCTTTTTTGTGAGCTGAACAACTCTGAATGACCGTTACTAAAGTCTCGAGAATTGGACGTATCGAGGTCTTTCCGAGCTTAACCTGCCGACCGACTTGACCCCGGCGGCATACTCTCGCGTAGAAAAGGATTACGGCAGAATTAATCCGCTTTTTGGGCCAAAGAGAGACTTGAATGGCGATACATCAAACAAAGCGAACGCTTACCCGCCGAGGAAGGATTTCCTTACTTCGGGGTCCGCCAAAAGCTCCTGGCCGGTTCCGGTATAAGCATTCCGGCCTTGCACCAGCACATAACCTTTATCGGCGATTTCCAATGCTTGTCGCGCATTCTGCTCGACCATCAGAATGGGCAATCCGGTTCGGCTGACCTCGATAATTCGGTCGAACAACTCATCCATCACGATCGGAGAGACACCCGCGGTGGGCTCATCCAGCATCAACACCTTGGGTTTGGTCATCAGGGCACGACCGACTGCCACCTGCTGACGCTGGCCTCCCGAGAGTTCTCCGGCCGCCTGATGGCGCTTTTCTTTCAGGATCGGAAACAGGTCGTAAACCTGCTCCATCGTGTCCGTGAAATCATCAGTGCGGATGAAAGCGCCCATTTCCAGATTCTCTTCCACCGTCATCGACGTGAAGATGTTCGAGGTTTGCGGAACAAATCCCATACCCTTGACCACTCGGTCCTGCGGGGTGAGTTGGGTAATGTCCTCGCCATCCAGCCGAACTGTACCAGAACGTACGTCAAGCATTCCAAACACCGCTTTCATGGCGGTTGACTTGCCAGCTCCGTTCGGGCCGACAATGACCGCGATCTCTCCCTTGTCGACCGCGATGGTGCAATCATGCAGGATATCAGGACCCTTTCCATAACCGCCCGTCATCATGTCACCTATGAGAAACGGGCCGCCACCGACCTTGGAAGTCGGTCCGCTGTGCCGGTGAGCCGGGGTCATGGATCCAACACCTTTCGAGTTGGTAATCGATGCATCTTTGTTTCCACGATCCTCATGATAGGGATTGTCACTCATGCACCGGCCTCCAGTTTGTCCTTGTTCTTCAAACCGGTGCCGAGGTAGGCCTCGATTACGTGTTCATTGGCCTTGATCTCTTCCAGCGTACCCTCGGCCAAAACTTTTCCTTCGGCCATGCAAATCACCGGATCGCAAAGCCGCCCGATGAAATCCATGTCGTGTTCGATCACCACAAATGTATAGTTGCGTTCCTTATTCAGGCGCACGATCGCGTCGCCAATGGTATTCAGAAGTGTCCGGTTCACACCGGCGCCTACTTCGTCGAGAAATACGATCTTGGCGTCAACCATCATGGTGCGGCCAAGCTCCAGCAGCTTTTTCTGTCCACCCGAAACCTGCCCGGCCTTGTGGTCCGCCAGGTGCTCGATGGTCAGAAACTCCAGCACCTCGTCAGCCTTTGCGCGCAAGGCGCGCTCCTCGTCCGCGATCCGCTTGCGTCCAAACCAGGTGTTCCAAAGGGTTTCACCCGATTGGCCTCCAGGAACCATCATCAGGTTTTCTCGGCAGCTCATCGAAGAGAACTCATGTGCGATCTGAAAGGTGCGCAGTAATCCCTTGTGGAACAACTCATGCGGGGGCAGACCGGTAATATCCTCGCCATCCATCGTGACCTTGCCGCTTGTTGGCGGCAACACACCGGCAATAACATTGAAAAGAGTGGTCTTTCCCGCCCCGTTCGGGCCAATCAGCCCGGTTATAGAGCCTTTTTCGATTTCCAGCGATGCTCCGTCCACCGCGTGGAAACCACCGAAGTGCTTGTGCACGTCCTCGACGACGATCATGTTTTCCCCTAGCCGCAGTTTTTTACGGCCCTGTTGTTTGTTGCCCCATCCCCGTAAGAGGTGCGGTCTTTTGTCATTGAAACAGCCCGGGTACAAGGCCCGGGCTGTTCACTGTTCAAATGATCCGCAAGATCAGCGGTACTTGGCGGTAGTGATCTTACCGCCGTCAAGGACGATCTGGCGATAGTTGCCTGCGCTTTCGCCGGGTCCAATCAGTTCAACTGCTGTTGCACCGACATAATCGACGTCGCCACCATCCTTGATGATCTGAAGCGCTTTCGCCAGTTCACCAGGATAGATTTTTTCACCTGGTGCATTTGCAACATTCAGAACGTGCTCTTTGTACACCGACGAATCCTTGGAACCCGCCGCTTGCATCGCCAGCATGATCAGCGCAGCGGAATCATAAGCTTCAGGAGTGAAGGGCGAGGTCGCATCGAACGCACCTGCTACCAGTTCCTCATATTTGGCAACACCGGGGCTGTCGGTGCCCGGATGTTGACCGGTCGATCCGTCGATCTCGTCGCCGAAGTTTTCTTCCAGCTTGGCGCCGATCATCCCGTCGGGAAAATGGAATGTATCGAATGCACCCGAGTCGATGGCTGCACGCACGATACCCGAGCCACCCTGGTCAACATAACCGGCCACGACTAAGCGATCGCCACCTGCAGCGGCGAGTGCGCCGACTTCGGCGGCATAGTCCGCCTTACCGTCTTCATGCGCTGCCGAGATGGTAACAGTTCCGCCAGCCGCTTCGAACGCTTGCTGGAAGCTATCGGCCAGACCTTTGCCATAGTCGTTGTTGGTGTAGGTCAACGCAACATTGTTTATGCCTTCTTCCAACAGGATATCTGTCATGACCTGGCCTTGGCGCGCATCGGACGGTGCGGTGCGGAAAAACAGACCGTTGTCTTCCGCGTCCGACAATGCCGGCGAGGTCGCCGAGGGAGAGATCATGACGATACCATTCGGAACCGCGACGTTTGACAGAATCGCACCAGTCACACCGGAGCAGTCCGCACCCATGATGCCGTCGACTTTGTCTGAAGTGACCAGACGTTCTGCCGCGGCTGTCGCGGCGCCTGCGTCGACGCAAGTCGAGTCGGCACGTACGGAGGTTACGGTTGCTCCGTCCAGCAGAAGGCCACTGTCGGTAACTTCCTTCATTGCCAGTTCAGCGCCATCGGCCATTGAGGGCGTCAATGATTCGATAGGCCCTGTAAAGCCTAGGATGACACCGATCTTAACGTCTTCGGCCATTGCCGCGCCGGCCATAAGTGCAGTTGCTGCGGTAGCAGTTAGCAGCTTTTTCATAAGGTTACTCCCTTGTTGGAACGTGATCGTTCTGGAAGAGACCCTAGGCAAGCTGTGGTGAAAAGAAAAGTCCTAACGAAATTGTGCTTTTGCTGGGCGTAACCTATTTGATTTCATAAGGTTTGATGGAATTTCGCACCCATTTCCCTGAGATCGGAGGTCGATATGCTGCGGCTTTCAATGTTGATTCTCTTATTCGTGTGGCCGTTCTCAGCGGCCAACGCCGACTCGCTGAATACAAGCGTCGGAGCCGTAGTAACGACCAAAGCGATTTCCGGGCTGGATACGCCTTGGGCTATTGGCCTTTTGCCCGATGGCGGAGTGCTCGTGACCGAGCGTGACGGCAGTCTTGTTTATGCGAAAGATCAAAAGATGATGCCGATAAAGGGCGTGCCCAAGGTATTTGCATCAGGGCAAGGTGGTTTGCTGGATGTCACCATTCCACGGGACTTCGCCGAAACGCACGAGATACTCCTGACTTATTCCAAGCCCCAGAAAGATGGAGCAGGGACCGCGCTGGCGGTTGCAAGACTTAGTGAGGACGGCCAGTCACTGACCGATGTGCGCACGATTTTCGAAGCAGCGCCCGGAGCCAGTGGCGGGCGGCATTTTGGTAGCCGTGTCGTTGAGGCAGCAGACGGAACACTGTTTGTCACGTTGGGCGAACGAGGTGACCGCCCCTCGGCCCAGGACCGCTCAAACCACAACGGGTCGATCATCCGAATAAATAGAGACGGGTCAGTTCCGAATGACAATCCGTTTATCGGAAATCCCGGCATACGCTCCGAGATCTGGACTTACGGGCATCGCAACCCGCAGGGTGCCGGGCTAGATTTGCAGGGCAACCTGTGGACGTCCGAGCATGGCGCCAAGGGCGGTGATGAGGTGAATCTAATCAGGAAAGGCGCGAACTATGGCTGGCCGGTGATTTCCTATGGCACGCATTATTCCGGTGCTAAAATTGGTGAAGGCAGCGCAAAGGCAGGGCTGGAGCAGCCCGCGTTCTATTGGGACCCATCCATCGCACCGTCAGGCTTGATGGTCTATTCCGGAAAGCTCTGGCCCGAGTGGAAGGGTAGTATTTTCGTTGGTTCGCTGAAGTTCGACTATATCTCACGACTGGCTGGAGACCCGCTGCGAGAAGTCGAGCAGATCAAAGGCCCTCAGACCAATCGGGTTCGCGATATCGTCGAGTCACCGGATGGGTCGATCTGGTTCATTTCAGTTGGACAGGGGGCAGCTTATCGAATGTCGTCCGACTGATCCTCAGATCGACAATCGCGACGCGTGGGTTCCCCGCTCGCGATACGGCGTCGTGTTGTAGTGCGCCCGGTAGCATTTGGAGAAATGCGACGGGCTGGCAAATCCGCAGGCCAGCGCCACGTTAATCACGCTCATATCGGTCTGCATCAGCAGGTTGCGCGCCTTTTGCAGGCGCAACTCCATGTAATACCGTTTGGGCGAACGGTTCAGGTAACGGCGAAACAAGCGTTCCAGCTGGCGTGTCGACATGCCGACATCCCGCGCCAAAACCGAGGGTGAAATCGGCTCCTCGATGTTCTTTTCCATCATCTGGATAACCTGGCTCAGTTTCGGGTGGCGCACACCGATCCGGGTTGGGGTGGACAGGCGTTGCGTGTCCTGATCGGTGCGGATCGAGGAATAGATCATCTGATCCGCCACGGCGTTGGCCAGTTCCTCTCCGAAATCATCGGCAATCAGTTTCAACATCAGGTCGATAGACGACGTACCGCCAGCGGTCGTCATCCGGTTGCCGTCGACCAGAAACACGGATTTCGTCAGCTCGACATTCTCGAACTCTTCGGTAAAACTGTCCGCGTTTTCCCAGTGGATCGTGGCGCGTTTGCCGTCCAAAAGACCCGCTTTTGCAAGAACGTGGGCACCGGTACACAGGCCCCCGATGCGTATCCCCTTGCGCGCTTCGCGCCGAAGCCAGTTCAGCATCTTTTTGGTTGCCGCTTTCTGGATTTCCACGCCGCCGCAGACCAAAACCACGTCTTCGCGATTCAGATCGCCCAGATCATCGTCCAGATTGAAGGATGTGCCCGCCGAACACAATGCAACCTCACCGCCTTCACCTACCAATTGCCAGACATATAGTGCCTTGTCCGCCATCCGATTTGCAATGCGCAGGCTGTCCAGCGCCGACGCAAACGACAGCATCGAAAACTTGTCCAGCAACACAAAGATATAGCGGCGCGGTTTGGCCGGCGTGTTTTCCACTTCGACAACTTGGCGTTGCTCTTGCATTGCGGACTGTCCTTGATTCCGATGTTTCGCACGTATGACGAGTTCTTGCGAATATGGCAGCCAACATGCTCAGAGCTTGTTTGCGTCGTCAAGAGGCGCAAAAGAGATATGGTCACTTGTTTCGGCTTTTTGTATAGAGACCCCCTGAAATACCTCAGCGGAGAACCAAGCTATGACCGAGTGGCAAAAATCGAACTGGCGCAGCAAGCCGCGGGTTCAGATGCCCGACTATACCGACCCGGCCGCACTGGCCAAGGTTGAGGCGCAGCTTTCCAAATATCCGCCGCTGGTTTTCGCCGGCGAGGCGCGGCGTCTGAAACAACATCTCGGTGCTGCGGGACGTGGCGAAGCCTTTTTGCTTCAGGGCGGCGATTGCGCCGAAAGCTTTGAGCAATTCAGTGCCGATGCTATCCGTGACACCTTCAAGGTCATGCTGCAAATGGCGATGGTGCTGACTTATGGCGCCAAGGTCCCGGTTATCAAGGTGGGGCGGATGGCCGGACAGTTCGCCAAACCACGCAGTGCGCCGACCGAAGTTGTCGATGGTGTTGAACTGCCCAGCTATCGTGGTGATATCATCAACGAATTGGCCTTCACACCCGAAGCACGCATTCCGAACCCGGAAAAGATGCTGCAGGCCTTTACTCAGGCAGCGGCCACGCTGAACCTACTGCGTGCATTTTCGACGGGCGGGTTTGCTGACATGAGCCGCGTGCATTCCTGGACTTTGGGATTCACCGACGATCAGGATGTTCAGAAGTACTCCGAGATTGCGGATCGCATTCAGGACACGATCGACTTCATGGAGGCCGCCGGAATAACCGCCGACACCACCCATGAATTCTCGACCGTGGAGTTCTATACCAGCCACGAAAGCCTGTTATTGGAATATGAAGAGGCACTGACACGTCTCGACTCGACATCTGGTAACTGGTTGGCGGGTTCCGGCCACATGATTTGGATCGGCGACCGCACTCGCCAACCCGACGGCGCGCATGTGGAATTCTGCCGCGGCGTATTGAACCCAATCGGGTTGAAATGCGGCCCGACCACGACTGCCGAGGATCTCAAAGTGCTGATGTCAAAGCTGAACTCCGACAACGAAGAGGGTCGACTAACACTGATCGCACGCTTCGGCGCCGGTAAGGCGGGTGAACATCTTCCGCGATTGATCAAAGCTGTGAAAGAAGAAGGCGCCAAGGTGACATGGGTCTGCGACCCGATGCACGGCAACACGATCAAGTCGGCGACCGGCTACAAGACTCGCCCGTTCGAAGCGGTTCTGCGCGAAGTACGGGATTTCTTTGGTGTTCATCAATCCGAAGGCACCATTCCCGGTGGCGTACATTTTGAGATGACCGGTCTCGATGTCACCGAATGCATTGGCGGTGTTCGGGCTGTCACCGAAGAGGACCTCTCGGATCGCTATCACACAGCCTGCGACCCGCGCCTGAATGCCAGCCAGTCACTGGAATTGGCCTTCCTTGTGGCGGAGGAACTGACAAATCTACGCCGCGACCGGAACAAGCGCGCTGCCAGTTAAAATACTATAGTCAATGGAAACGGCGGGCTTCCTGCCTGCCGTTTTCTTTTGAGCTCAAATCGGCCGGTTTTGCCCATGGGCCGCTCAGTCCATTGTGATGACGACCTTCCCCAACACTTTACGATTCTGCATCAGTTCCAATGCCTTCCCGGCCTGATCCAAAGGTATTCGAGCGCTGATTTTAGGTTTGATCTTCCCTTCAGAATAGAGGTGCAACAGATCACACATGTTTTGTGCATGCCTTTGTGGTTCGCGAAACACTGATGCGCCCCAGAATACGCCAATGATTGAAACTCCTTTGAGCAGCGGCAGATTCAATGGAATGCTGGGAATACCCGCAGGAAAACCAATTACCAGATAGCGCCCTTTCCATGCCATTGCGCGCAAGGCCGACTCGGCATAGCCGCCGCCTACTGCGTCGTAAACAACGTCAACGCCCTCACCGTCTGCCAGACGCTTGATTTCCGTCGAAAGTGCCTTTTGCGCCTCCTTGTCCAATTCCAGCGGATAGATCAGCGTTTCGTCTGCGCCAATCTGGCGGCAGAACGCCGCCTTCTCCTCAGATGAGACGGCAGCGATGACACGTGCACCCACCGCCTTGCCAAGTTCGATGGCTGCCGCTCCGACACCGCCCGCTGCTCCCAGGATGAGCAGCGTCTCATCCACACCAAGCGCAGCACGGTCCTTGAGTGCGTGATGAGAGGTTCCATAAGTGAAAACGAAACAGGCGGCATCTTCGTAAGGCATTTCATCCGGAATCTTGATCGCAGCCTCCGCTTTTATGACCAGGTGCGTGGCAAACCCCCCAAAGCCTGTAAGGGCCAGAATGCGGTTGCCGACAGAGAACCCTTCAACGGCGTCGCCGACTGCAATCACTTCGCCCGCGATTTCGCCACCTGGTGCAAAGGGGCGAGGCGGCTTGAGCTGATAGAGGTCTCGGATCATGAGAGTGTCCGGAAAATTCACACCGGCAGCACGAACGCGCACCAGCAACTGGCTCTTGCCGGGGTCCGGATCCGGAAATTCCTTGAGTTCCAGTGTTTCCGGCCCGCCCGGAACGGTACTCAGCATTGCCTTCATGGTCTTTCGTGCCCTCCACCGTATCGAACCTGAAAAATGACGTTAAGTCTTGGAGGCGCCCGAATGATTGTCAACCAAGTGTCGAAATGCAATTCTTAGGCGCAATCTCAGTAGAACCAAGTGATGCCTAACACTTGCGCGCCAAAGTTTGCTGAATTCTGTGAAATCGAGGAAACTGTGACGCCCGTAAGCCTGTTTTCACTTCACGGAAAGACGGCATTCATCACTGGTGGCGCGATGGGAATTGGCCGTATGGCTACAGAAGCGCTTGTGCGGGCAGGGGCCAGCGTATTGAATGCATCCAGAAAGGGTGAGGCCTGCAAGGCCACGGAACAGGCACTCGACGCATTGGTTGCGTCCGGGCAGGCAGACGGTTTTGCAAGCGACGTGGGAGCCAGAGATGGCATTGCAATGCTTTGTGAAGAAGTGAAGGAAAGAGTTCAATCCATTGATATTCTAGTGAATAATGCAGGCACAACATGGGGCGCTCATTTGGGGCAGTTTCTGTATGACGTTTGGGAAAAGCACATCTCCGTCAATGCGGCCGGGATGTTCGAGTTGACCCAAAGGCTTTTGCCTATGCTCAAGAAATCGGCATTTGTAGATGATCCCGCCCGGATCATCGATGTTGGCTTGGTGTTGGGAGAGGTGCCGATGGGCAATAGAGCTTACGTAACCGGCGCTGTCATACCCGTTCCAGGCCGTATCAACGTAAAGTCCGCTCCAGGAATCTTCGAAAAATCATTGATAACAAGTGGGTTGCAAAATGCAGTTGAAGTTTAAGGTCGAAAAATGAAGGATTTGATTTGGAAACGCAAGGAGGGTCATCTGCCAGTACAATTGAGGGGGCTCCGGATACCCATGATCGGCGCGCCGTTGTTCATAATTTCCGTTCCCGAACTTGTGGTTGCCCAGTGCAAGGCTGGCATAATCGGATCATTCCCGGCACTTAACGCACGTGAGGCTGAGGGAGAAGCTCCTTTGCTGGACGTTTGGTTGAAGCAAATCATCGAAGAACTGGATCGCCACAACCAAGCCAACCCCGACAGACCGGCCGCGCCTTTCGCGGTCAATCAAATCGTACATCGTTCCAACAAAAGGCTGGAGCGGGATCTGGAGATTTGCGCCCGCTGGAAAGTCCCGGTCTGGATCACCTCGCTGGGTGCGCGTGTAGATGTCAACGAGGCCGCCCATGGTTGTGGTGGCGTGGTTCTGCACGATGTCATCAATAACACCTTTGCCAGAAAGGCCATCGACAAAGGTGCCGATGGATTGATAGCCGTTGCCGCCGGGGCTGGTGGGCACGCCGGGCAACAGTCTCCTATGGCGCTAATCCGAGAAATTCGCGCATGGTTTGACGGGCCTGTGGCCTTGTCTGGCGCGATCGCCTGTGGAGAGTCGTTGTTGGCAGCCCGTGCGATGGGCGCCGATTTCGGATATGTTGGCTCACCCTTCATCGCAACGCACGAAGCCAATGCAGGGATGGATTACAAAGAAATGATCGTCGATAGCAGTGCCGAAGACATCGTTTATTCGTCACTGTTTACCGGGGTTCACGGGAACTATCTGAAAGCGTCGATCCAGCGCGCCGGACTGGACCCCGACAATCTGCCCTCGGCTGACGCATCGGCGATGAATTTCAGTCAGGGTTCCTCCAAGCCTAAAGCCTGGAAGGAAATCTGGGGGTCGGGGCAGGGGATCGGCAACGTCTCGGAGGTTGTTTCGACCGCCGAACTCGTCGACCGGATTAGTTTTGAATATCGGAGTGCCGGAGCAAAACTAGCAACCGAGTTTGTGGAGTGAAGGATAATAGGGCGTGATGAGTGAACAGCCACTTGCACTCGACCTCAACGCAGTGGACGCCTATCTGAGCGTTCATCTGTCAGGATATCAGGGTCCTCTGCTGTGCGAAAAATTTGAAGTTGGACAGTCAAACCCGACGTATTTGCTGAAGACGCCTGAGCAAAACTATGTACTGCGTCGCAAACCCCCCGGGATTTTGTTGAAATCCGCCCATGCCGTCGACCGTGAGTATCGCGTGCAAAAATCATTGGCGGGGTCGAAGGTGCCGGTCGCGCAGATGTATTTGTTGTGCGAGGACGAAAGCGTCATCGGTTCAATGTTTTATGTGATGGAATATCTTGAAGGTCGGAACTTTTTTGAACCGACAATGGCAGGTGAAACGAAAGAGACGCGCAGCGCGGTCATTGACGAAATGAACCGGGTGCTTGCTGAATTGCATATGGTCAATGTTGATGCCGTGGGTCTTGGCAATTTTGGCCCTTCTGGCGATTATTTTGAAAGACAGATCGGTCGCTGGAGCAGTCAATACAGGGCTTCGGAAACCGAAACGATTCCCGAAATGGATAGGTTGATTGAAGCGCTACAACAAAATTTACCCACCAACGATGGGCAACGGACACTTGTGCATGGCGATTACCGGATCGACAACATGATCTTTGAAAAAGAAGGAACAAACTGTCTGGGTGTTCTGGATTGGGAACTGTCAACCATAGGGCACCCTTACGCCGATCTTGCCGCTGTCATCATGCAATGGCAAATGCCGCCGGGGCAAGAGGGGCGGGGTTTGGCCGGGGTTGATCGCGCAGCACTAGGATTGCCGTCGGATGACGAGTTTGTGGCTCGATATTGTCAGCGACGGGGGTTGAGAGGAATTGAAAATTTTGGGTTTTACCTTGCTTTTAACTTCTTCCGAATGGCAGGGATACTTCAAGGGGTCTATCGGCGCGCGTTGGAAGGAAATGCCTCCAATCCTGAACGGGCGAGACAACTCGGCCAATATGTTCCAATGTTTGCCCAGCATGGTCTGACTGCGCTTGGCCGTTCAGATTGACCTGGTGTCGCAATGAAGGATCCGCGCGCAAAAATCTGAGGTTTCGTCGATTTGTTCGGATGCTATCTGGAAATGCGCAAGGAGAAAGACGAGATGAGCGATTTTCTGAAACTCAGAGAACACGATGGCGGTATTGAAGAGTTAGTTCTTGGGCGTGGGCCGGTAAACGCGCTAAGCGCAGAGTTTCTAATGGCGTTCTCAGAGCAGATAAAGGAAATGGAGCAGAACGACGAAGTTCGAGCTATCGTTTTGTCCAGCGCATTCAGGGTGTTCTCGGCTGGACTTGATCTGAAGGAGGCGACAAATTTCGACATTCAAGAGCAGAATGAAATTGTCGAAGGTCTGAACGTTGGGTTTCTCTCATTATTCGAATGTCGAAAACCCACAGTAAGTGCCGTGAACGGAGCAGCAATAGCTGGTGGAATGTTTTTTGTACTTGCCTCGGATTTTCGCGTTGCTGCTGCACGAGCGACGCTTGGCCTTGCAGAGGTGCGAGTTGGTGCGGATTTCCCCGCAGGTCCGCTTGAAATCGCGCGCGCGACACTCGATCCCAATACGCTCAGACGATTGATGCTGACGGGTCAGCCGATGAACTCCGAGACGGCCTTGCGCTTCGGTGTGATCGATGTCGTCGACGACGATGTCCTGAACCGGGCCATAGGCGAAGCCAAAAAACTGGCAGCTATTCCGCCGAAAACCTATGCCTCGGTGAAACGACAGATCCGTCAAGGCACAATTGATCTGATCCGCAGCCGAATGGCCAACGGCGCGAATGCACCAGAAGGTGGCTGGTTCAATGAAGAAACCAGAGCGGCGATGAATCGAATGATCGGTTAGTTGTCCCATCAAATATTGGATTCCGGATCGCTAACAACATTCAACGATTGGGGTCGGAGAGGAGAACCGCGATGAACGGCGCTACAAAACAAGGGGTGGATCCCGGGCGGTTAAATCGAATCGGCGAATGGATGCAACGCTATGTCAATGAACGCAAATATCCCGGCAGTTCGGTTCTGATCCATCGGCACGGAGAGGAGGTATTTTTCAACGCCTGCGGCTTGCGGGATCTTGAACAGAGCCTGCCATTCAAACGTGACACAGTTGTTCGCCTTTATTCGATGACCAAGCCTATCACCTCGGTCGCCATAATGATGCTGGCTGAACAGGGTCTTTTTCACTTGGGCGTGCCAATCTCGGAGTTTTTGCCTGAATTCAGCAATTTGCATGCGTTGGTTTCCGGCGCCGAGCGGATTGACCAAGTCGAACCAACCACCACGCCAACCCTGCATCACTTGCTGACACACACCAGCGGCCTGAGTTACCCATTCAATCCAGGCGTTTTACCAAAGGCCATGGATAAGCAGGGTATAATGTTCAAGCCCACACAAGGCGTTTTGGCTGATATGGTTCAACAAGTCGCTGAACTGCCCTTGGCCTTTCAGCCGGGCACAAGGTGGGAATACTCGGTTTCGATCGATGTTCTGGGGCGCGTGATCGAAGTTGTTTCGGGAAAAAGTCTGGATTGCTTCTTCAAACAGCAGATCTTTGACCTTCTGGGCATGACTGAGACTGCGTTTTCGGTTCCTGCCGGAGCGAAAAACCGATTTGCCTCGCTCTATACTCCACTGTCTGGTGATGCCATGGCGCTTAATGACGCGAAATCCGGTGGAGAAACATTGAGGTTAGTTGACGAGGACGGAGGATCACCATTCGAACATGCCACCATGTTCTCCGGCGGTGGTGGCCTCGTGGGTACGATTGATGACTATCATCGCTTTGTAGATATGCTGCGACGAAAAGGTGAAAGTAACGGCAATCGTTTGCTTGGCTCCAGCACGGTAGATTTCATGATGCGCAACCATCTGGCCGGCGACATTGCCTCGATGGGGCCAAGCAGCTTTGCGGAACAGCCCATGAAGGGGCTGGGATTTGGCATCGGAGGCGGTGTTGTTCTTGATGCCGCGCGGTCAGGCACGATCGGGTCGGTGGGTGATTACAGTTGGGGTGGAATGGCATCGACATTTTTCTGGTTGGATCGGGTTCACGACCTGAGCGTGGTCTTTTTCACTCAGCTCTCACCTTCCAGTTCCTATCCGTCCCGCGCCGAACTCAAAGCGCTTGTCCATGGGGCATTGCTCGGCTGAGAGGCAAAGAACAAGACGTAGCATGCTGTGATACATTGTTTAAATTCAAGGTGTAAGGAAATGACGGACGCGGAAAAGATCCTGCTCGATCTTTTGAATTTGGAAAGGTTGGAAGTCGATCTCTTTCGCGGACCGGGATCGGGCGGTGAAACACCGACTCGGATCTACGGCGGGCAGGTAGTCGCACAGGCATTGTCGGCAGCTTACAGAACGGTGGATGACCGGCTGTGCCATTCTCTGCATGCATACTTTATACGGCCTGGAGATCCCAGTATTCCTGTCGTTTATCAGGTGGATCGCGCTCGAGATGGTGGTTCGTTCACGACCCGTCGCGTGGTCGCAATTCAGCACGGAAAACAAATTCTCAATATGTCGACGTCATTCCATGTCAAAGACAGCGGCTGGACTCACCAACACCCTATGCCCAATGCCGGAAAACCAAACGACCATCCTTCGCGGGATGAGTTGCGGCAGAAGTATCTCGGCAAGGTAACCGAAAAATACCGCTCGGAATTCCTAAGGGAGCGCCCAATCGAGGTTCGAGAAGTCGATCCGCTGGACCTTTTTGATCCCGAACCCAGCGACGACCGCAACCACCTTTGGTTTCGAATGCGGGCAGCAGCAGGTGAGGACGCGAAAACCCAACATCTTCTGTTGACCTACGCGTCGGATAT
>NZ_JBXWQW010000049.1:0-30839 GCF_059612585.1 Ruegeria sp. YKSF57
GATGGCCGGTCTGGACGGCATCAAGAACAAGATCGATCCGGGCGAAGCCATGGACAAGAACCTGTACGACCTGCCGGCGGAAGAGCTGGAAGGTATCCCGACCGTTTGCGGCAGCCTGCGCGAAGCGCTGGATTGCCTGGCGGCGGATCACGACTTCCTGCTGCAGGGCGACGTGTTCACCAAGAGCCAGATCGACGGCTATATTGCCCTGAAGATGGAAGAGGTTCACACATACGAACATACACCGCATCCGGTGGAATTCGGCATGTATTACAGCTGCTGACCGGCAGTCTGCTTATGACCGAAAGGGCGTCCGTGAGGGCGCCCTTTTTCGTTGACCTTTACGGCTCCGCCGATACGCTTGGTCACGGATTTCAGCTATGGAACAGTTTCATGACCTTTCTTCGCCCGCTTCAGCGCATTTTCGGAGAATTCTCCTGTGCAAAGCCGAATTGTACGAATTGTACCGGTTTTGGAGGCACGAATGAGCATTTTGTACCATTCGGAATGCGGCGCGTCGTTGTGGTCGCATTGCTCGGCTTGTTCCTGTTTCCCGCCACAGTGCCTGCGGCAACCTGCGGCAATACCAGCGCCGGGTTTGAAAACTGGAAGAAGGATTTTGCCGGAGAAGCGAAACGTGCGGGTGTGCGCAAGAAAGGGCTGAGCGCCCTGGCCCAGACCCGGTACGCCAACAGCACCATCGCAGCAGATCGGAACCAGAAGAGTTTCAAATACTCTCTCGACAAATTCATGCAGGTGCGCGGCGCGGATGTGATCGTGGCGCAAGGGCGCAAGAGAAAGGCGGCGAACCCGGAGTTCTATGCGGTGCTGGAACGGCAATACGGTGTGCCTGCGGGCATATTGATTGCCATTCACGGCATGGAAACCGGGTTTGGTCGCTTCATGGGCGACAGTCCTGTTGTTTCCGCTATCACAACACTGGCCTATGATTGCCGACGCTCCGACTTTTTCGTTCCGCATGCCATCGGCGCGCTGAAACTGGTGGATCAGGGATCGATTTCAGTGGCGACAAAAGGCGCAAAACATGGCGAGCTTGGACACACGCAATTCCTGCCCGGCAACGCGCTGGCCTATGGCGTCGACGCAACCGGGGACGGACAGGTCGATTTCTACAACATGACCGATGCGCTGGCCTCGACCGCGAATTTCCTGCGCCAGAAGGGGTGGAAACCCGGTCGCGGATACCAGCCGGGAGAGCCGAATTTCACGGTGATCGAGCAATGGAACAGCGCCACCGTCTACCAGAAGGCGATTGCCATAATGGCCGCGCGAATCGATGGATGACAAAATCGCGAGCGTTGCCCACGCCATATATTCGCCACATTGAATCTATGATTTCGACCCAAACCCCTAGGTCTTGTGGTTTCCAATCCGTGATCAATCCATAAATTCCGTTTCGAAAGTTCACTTTCGGTCTAACTTTCCCCCACATCGTGCAGTAGTCTTGATTCTGACGATACACGTATAGGGGGATTCCACCTGTGACGCAGAACGGCAAATACCACGGCGGCCTGGTTTTCGAAGGCAGCGTCGAGGGCGCGCTGGATCAGTTCAGCCGCATCGTTACCTCCACGTTGGAAGACTATGGCCATCATGTCGAGCGCCGTTCGGTGATGGGGGTCTATGATGCGCGTATCGTTTCGGGTCAGTATCTGATCCGCTTGCATCTGGAAGCCGATATCCCGGTTCAGGAACCCCGGCACCGGCGTATTGACCGGATTGCGGGGTTGAAGACCGCTCTGGCACGTGTGGCCCCCGCGCCCCGAAACAGGTTGGTCATCTCGATGTCGCCGGTTTCTGACCTGTTGGACGACCGCGAACTTTCGGAGATGATGCTGGTTGTGATCCTGTACCGTCTGGTCGAGGTTCAGCAATCGACATTGATCGAGTGGCTGTCACCGAATGCAAGTCTGACGGTCGAACAGTTCATGACGGCATTCTCAAGCCTTGCACCGCAGCACAAGCGAAGCCGCAAGCAATTGTTCAGCGCGGTCTGTGGCCCGTTCCCGACTGGCCTGGCCGACAACGACAATGCCGAAATTGTCTCGATAAGGGGCGGCTGGACCGGCTCGCATCAAGAGACCGGTAACAAGCATAAAGACAAATCCAAGCTATTCGACGACCAAGTACTGGCCCTGACCTTTCGAGCAGACCCGGATCACCTGGCAAAGGACGACAAATGCCCGCAAGAGGCCCTTTCCAACGATCTGCAAAGGTTGACCAGTTGGTGCATGACCGGAGTTGTTGCGTTTTTGGCAACTCCGGTCGCGGTTTCCCTGGCCGCGGTCAATCTGATCCGGGGCGAGGATTTTCGTCTGAACACGCAGGTTCTGTCCTATACCGCCGCGATCGTGTTGCTGGAAAGCAGTGGCGCATATATGGAGCTGGCCTCGGCTCTGGGACTGTAGTCGTCAGTCCCGGTGCGGCAGCGACCGCGCCGCCAGGACATATGTATGGATCGAAAACACCACGGCCCGGCTTTGTGGCAGTCGCAGCAGGCACTGCCTCTCGCTCCGCAGGTACGGGGCCTGTGAGCGGTTGCGCGCGGGCCGCGGAGCGTGGGCGCGGCGCGGCTGATAGAGTTCGGCATCGTCATACCAAAGGGCATTGAACCGCCAGAGCGGCCTGTCGGGCTGAATGCCGTCGAACAGGCGCTGCACCCGCTTGGCGATGCTGGCGTCATAAGATGCCACG
This sequence comes from Ruegeria sp. YKSF57, assembly GCF_059612585.1. Lineage (NCBI taxonomy): Bacteria > Pseudomonadati > Pseudomonadota > Alphaproteobacteria > Rhodobacterales > Roseobacteraceae > Ruegeria > Ruegeria sp. YKSF57. Next base: position 2,716 of record NZ_JBXWQW010000049.1, read on the forward strand.
GGATCGTGGATCGCGATCAGCGGGCGCATGAACTTTTCCGAAAGCGTCCAGCTGGCCGGAAAGCACAGGATTGCGCCGGTCAGGATATGCTCTCCCCCCTGCTTGTGCAGGATGCAGAAATCTTCCTGCACCAGCCTGCACAGGGTGCCCAGCGGGTCAGTGCGATCAATGGGAATGCGGGCGCCATCCGGGCGTTGGGCGGTATCGCCCGTGTCGGGATAGACCTGGGCCAGCACCAGATCGAGCAATTCCCGCGCGGCCGGAACGGCGCTGTCATCAAGCGCCAGAACCTCGTCCCGGCGGTTTGCCAACAGCGTCTCGCGCCGGGCCATCTGGGCGGCAAAGGCATCGTCCTGATGCAGCCAGTCCGCGATTTGCAGCGGCCGGATGCCCGGCAAGGGCGGCTGGGCCATCGGGTCGTAGGGAATCGTTTTCTGCAAGATATCTGCCATGTCCTGGGCCTAGCACCGCATTTGTCGCCTGTCGGTCGAAAAACGACGAAATATCCGTCGCAAACCTTGGCGACCCTGCGTCAGATGCTGGACAGGCTGGGTCAGAACCCAGGGAGGCAAGCCTTGAACACGCATTACCGAGACACCCGCAAGATCGATCCGTCACGGGGCACAACGCTGGCGGACGGCACGCCCAACGACAATGACCGGATCGAAATCGGGCCGACGCAACTGGCCTTTCGCGAGTGGGAAGCAGCGGGGCTGGTGCTGCCGAACCTGGAACGGATGCGGGAGTATCGCTGGAAACGGCTGACGAAAGCCATCGTTGATCGCGGGTATGGCGGCCTTTTGATGTTCGACCCTCTCAACATCCGGTACGCGACGGATTCGACCAACATGCAGTTGTGGAACACGCACAACCCGTTCCGGGCGGTGCTGCTGTGTGCTGACGGGTATATGGTGATCTGGGACTACAAGAACTCGCCTTTCCTGTCCAAGTTCAACCCGCTGGTGCGCGAGCAGCGCTCGGGCGCGGATCTGTTCTATTTCGACCGGGGCGACAAGGTGGATGTGGCGGCGGATGTGTTCTCGAACGAGGTGCGCGTGCTGATCGAGGAGCATTCCGGCGGCAACAAGCGGCTGGCGGTGGACAAGATCATGCTGCACGGGCTGCGCGCGCTGGAGGCGCAGGGGTTCGAGATCGTCGAGGGCGAGGAGGTCACCGAAAAGACCCGCGCCGTGAAGGGACCGGACGAGATTCTGGCGATGCGTTGTGCACACCATGCCTGTGAAACGGCCGTCGGGGCGATGGAGGAGTTTGCCCGCGCCAATGTGGGCGATGGCAGGACCAGCGAGGATGACATCTGGGCGGTGCTGCACGCCGAGAACATCCGGCGTGGCGGAGAGTGGATCGAGACCCGCCTGCTGGCCTCGGGGCAGCGCACCAATCCGTGGTTCCAGGAATGCGGGCCGCGCATCACACAAAAGAACGAGGTCATCGCCTTTGACACCGATCTGATCGGGTCCTACGGCATCTGCATCGACATCAGCCGCACGTGGTGGATCGGCGACCAGAAACCGACGAATGCAATGGTCTATGCGATGCGGCACGCGCATGAGCATATCATGACCAACATGGAGATGCTCAGGCCCGGCGTGACCATTCCGGAACTGACCGCCAACGCGCACCGGCTGGATGACAAGTTCCAGGCGCAGAAATATGGCTGTCTGATGCATGGGGTGGGATTGTGCGACGAGTGGCCATTGGTGTCCTACCCCGACAAGGCGGTCGAGGGGGCCTATGATTACGCGCTGGAGCCGGGCATGGTGTTGTGTGTCGAGGCCTGCGTCGGCGAAGTGGGTGGCGAATTCTCGATCAAGCTGGAGGATCAGGTGCTGATCACCGAGGACGGGTACGAGAACCTGACCACCTATCCCTTCGACAAGGCGCTTATGGGGGAATAGGCTGTCGGTATGACCGACGACACGCCCGGAGACGCCCCCTGTTTTGCGCATCATCTGGTCAACGGCTTTCCCGTTGACCCCGAGACGTGGCGCGACGTGGCGCGGTTTCGCCGTGCGGAACGGGCGCGCCTGCTGGGGTTGCGCGACGCCATGCGCCCCGAGGAGCGGAACCGGCAGGCAAATGTCATCGCCGACAGTCTTGACCGGCTGATCGAACCGGGCCCCGGCAAGGTGATCGCGGTCTATTGGCCGATCCGGGCCGAGTTGGACCTGCGCGGGTGGATGCGCCGCTGTCACGAGCGCGGCGCGACGACATGTTTGCCGGTGGTGATGCAAAAGGATGCGCCGCTGGTCTTTCGCGAGTGGACACCCGGCTGCGCGATGGAGCGCGGTTTCTGGCGGATACCGGTTCCGGAAGAAGGCGCTTTTTGCGATCCGGATGTGGTGATATCTCCGGTTCTGGGCATCGACGCGAATGGCTACCGGCTGGGCAATGGCGGCGGATATTATGACCGCACACTGGCAGCGATGCCGCGCAAACCGCGCGCCATTGGCGTCGGTCAGGGGTTCGCGCGGATCGCGACCATCTATCCGATGCCCTGGGATGTTGCGATGAATGCGGTGGTTCTTGGGAACGGCGATCTGTGGCAATTTCCCCGGTGAGACCGCACGGGGCCTCACCTTGACGTGACACCGGCGACACATGGCTTGTAAGCGCGCGCCACCCTTCCCAAACTCCTGTCGACTTCAGGAGACTTAACATGCCCACAGAACGCATCACCTTTGCCGGCCATGATGGCGGCCAGCTTGCAGCCCGGTTCGACTTGCCCGATGGCCCCATTCTGGCAACCGCGATTTTCGCCCATTGCTTCACCTGTTCCAAGGATATCCCCGCCGCACGGCGTATCGCGGCGCGGCTGGCGGCGATGGGGATTGCGGTGTTGCGGTTCGATTTCACCGGGCTGGGTCATTCCGAAGGCGAATTCGCCAACACCACCTTTACCTCGAATGTCGAGGATCTGGTCGCGGCGGGACAGTACCTGAGCGGGCGCGACATGGCGCCATCGGTTCTGATCGGTCATTCGCTGGGTGGGGCTGCGGTGCTGCGCGCCCGTGCCGGACTGCCATCGGTCAAGGCGGTGGTCACATTGGGCGCCCCTGCCGATCCGGGCCATGTCTCGCATCATTTCGAAGGTGAAATCCCGAGAATTCAGCAGGAAGGCGCCGCCGAAGTTCTTCTGGGCGGCAGGCCCTTCCGGATCGGGCGCGATTTTGTCGAGGATATTTCCAGCATCTCGCTGACCGAGGCGATCGGCGGGTTGAAGGCGGCGCTGCTGGTGCTGCATGCACCGCTTGACGACACTGTCAGCATCGACAATGCCGCGCAGATCTTTCAGGCGGCAAAACATCCCAAAAGCTTTGTCACGCTCGACGGCGCGGATCACCTGATCTCGCGCGCGGAGGATGCAGAATATGCCGCCGACGTCATATCGGCCTGGGTATCGCGCTATCTGGACCTGACCCCCCCAGCCCCGCCCCCGGGTGCGCCCGAGGGCATCGTGCGGGTGACCGAAGCCGACGTGAACGGGTTTTTGCAGGATGTGCAGTCGGGGCCGGATCATCACACGCTGGCGGATGAACCGGTCGCCTATGGCGGCACAGACAAGGGCATGTCGCCCTATGGATACCTGGCGGCGGGGCTTGGGGCGTGCACCTCGATGACGATCCGCATGTATGCCCGGCGCAAGCAATGGCCGCTGAAAGGGATCAGTGTCGATGTCTGCCACAACAAGGTGCATGTACAGGATGCCGGGCTGAAGACGGACAGCAAGATCGACCATTTCGACCGGCGAATCCGCCTGGACGGCCCGCTGGACACCGAACAGCGGCGGAAACTGCTGGAGATCGCCGACAAATGCCCGGTGCACCGGACATTGGAAGGATCGGCACATGTGACCACGGTTCTTGTGGAAGACCCGCTGGCCGTCTGAGGGCTTTTGGGGACCGCGGTCGGGTCTTTCGACCGCGGGTTACCACGCGCGCCCTGGCCGGGATGATCGACGAAAATTATATGCGGCCCCCTCATCCACCGGCGCGTGCCGAAAACGGTACTTGGTGAGCCTGTATCCAGACAGGCGCGACCAAAAAAGGCTTACGCAAGGCCGGTAACCCCTATACCATGACATTCACCCGACGGCGCGACAGCCCGTGCGGGTCGGGGCGCAATTTGCCAAATTCCATTGGCAAGCGCCCATTTTCCGAAAAACCCCCATAACACTGAGGCCAGGAATGATGATTTCAGCCGAATACTGCCGTCTTTTCGCACGCTACAACAGCTGGCAAAACACCTCGCTCGTGACTGCAACCGATGGATTGACCGAGTTCGAGCGCTGGCTGGATCGAGGAGCGTTCTTCAAATCCATAGCGGCAACACTGAACCACCTTTATTGGGCTGATGCACTCATGCTTGAGCGTATCAAAGGAAACGAACGACCGCAGGATACGGTCACACATTCACTGATCAGCCCTTCAGACTGGTGTGAGTTCAGGGACTTGCGCATGCGGCGAGATGCAGAAATCGAACAGTGGGCTGCCAGCACCAGCACCGCTGATCTCAATGGCTTTGTCAGATGGTACCCGCTTGACGGCTCGGCCAGGATTGAAACGCTGAAAGCTGCCAGCGTTGTTCAACTCTTCAATCACCAAACCCATCACCGGGGACAGATACATGCCATGCTCACAGCTGCAGGCGCCAAACCCGAACCGACCGACATTCCGGCGATGCCGTAGAAAACGCCCAGGATTGTTATCGGTCAGCGTTGACTGTCGTCCACATAAGAAAAGGCCCGGAGCGATGCGCTCCGGGCCTTTCGTCTTGTTGCCGTCAGGCTTAGCCGCGGGCGTTGCCCACCAGTTTCCACAGGCCGGGGATCAGCAGCGCGGCCAGCACCAGCTTGATCGCGTCGCCCACCAGGAACGGGGTCAGGCCCCATTCGAGGATCGGCTTGTCCCAGCCATAGAGCTGGCCCAGCCACAGCAGGCCGGGAACGTAGATCAGCACGTTGGCCAGCACCAGCGCCAGCGCCATCTTGCCGAACGAACGGTCCCAGCCGCGCGCGGCCAGTGCGCCCAGCGTCACGGTGGCCAGCAGGTAACCGACCAGATAGCCGCCGGTGCCGCCCATCATGTAGGTCAGGCCGAATTTCTCGGCCGAGGACCCGGCGAACACGTCAAAGCCCAGCGCGCCGACCAGCAGGTAACCCAGCATGGTCACCAGGCCCAGGCGCGCGCCATAGGCGGTGCCGATCGAGAGAACGGCAAACGTTCCCATGGTGATCGGAACCGGCCACATCGGCACCTTGATTTTTGCGGCAATCGCCAGGGCAACGATGCCCAGCGCCACCAGAACCACTTGCTTGACCCTGAGGGCCGTTCCTTCGCGCGGGCCGATTGCGTCGGCCAGAACACTCATGCTCATTCCATGGTCTCCCATATCAATCCGTCATTGGCACACAGCAATGCCCATTCAGGCCGCCTGCTGCAAGAAGTTTACGCTATCGGCGCGAGAATTCCGTCCTCATTTCATAGGATTTGCGCGGACCCGAGACCGTCCAGCGCACGCTCCAGCGCGGCCAGGCGGAGAAATCATAGGCCGCGTCATAGCTGTCGGGCGGGCAGTCGTGGTGGTCGGCCGGTTTTGCTTGACCTAGGGTTAAGCCATGGAAATAACGGCCATCTTCGAAATGAATCGCGATCTGCGGGCCTGCGGCTTGCCACAGATAGCGGCGGGTTCCGCGCATCGGCTGCTGGCCGGGGATGCGCAGCGTAACCTCTTCGTCATAGACGAGGCCCTCTTCGCTGCGACGCAGCGTCGCGACCCCGTCGGCACGCAGGATCTGGCCGGACAGGCGGTCGTCGATCACCCGCTCAAGGCGCCATTCGCCCTCGAAATCGGCAATTCTCTGCGGCGCGGTCATCGGCGTAACCGGCCTGGGGGTACAAAAATCAGGGCAAACCGTCTCATCCGGGGTCTCGTGTCTTGTTCCAGCGCGCGCGGGGGTCTAAGACCCGCGCCAACGCCCCATGCCAATCACAAAAAGGTGCCGCTGCCAATGATCCCCCGCTATTCCCGCCCCGAAATGGTCGCCATCTGGTCGCCTGAGACCAAGTTCCGCATCTGGTACGAGATCGAGGCCCATGCCTGTGACGCGCAGGCCGAGCTGGGGGTGATCCCAAAGGCCAATGCCGAGGCCGTGTGGAAGGCCAGGGACGTTGAATTCGACGTGGCCCGGATCGACGAGATCGAGGCGGTGACCAAGCATGACGTGATCGCGTTCCTGACCCATCTGGCCGAGCATATCGGGTCAGAGGATGCGCGCTTTGTGCATCAGGGCATGACCTCGTCGGACGTGCTGGACACCACGCTGAACATCCAGCTGGTGCGCGCCGCCGACATTCTGCTGGCGGATATGGACAAGGTGCTGGCGGCGCTGAAAAAGCGCGCCCACGAGCACAAGGACACCATTCGCATCGGCCGCAGCCACGGCATCCATGCCGAGCCGACGACGATGGGGCTGACCTTTGCCCGCTTTTATGCCGAGATGGACCGCAACAAGAACCGGTTGGAAAAAGCGCGGTGGGAAGTGGCCACTGGCGCGATATCCGGCGCGGTCGGTACCTTTGCCAATATCGACCCTGCGGTCGAGGAACATGTGTGCGAAAAGCTGGGCCTGCGCCCCGAGCCGATTTCCACCCAGGTCATTCCGCGCGACCGGCATGCGATGTTCTTTGCCACGCTGGGCGTGATCGCCAGCAGCATCGAGAACATCGCCGTCGAGATCCGCCACATGCAGCGGACCGAGGTGCTGGAAGCGGAAGAGTTCTTCTCGAAAGGTCAGAAGGGATCGTCGGCGATGCCGCACAAGCGCAACCCGGTCTTGACCGAGAACCTGACCGGCCTCGCCCGGCTGGTGCGCATGGCGGTGATCCCGGCGATGGAGAACGTGGCGCTGTGGCACGAGCGGGATATCTCGCATTCCTCGGTGGAGCGCGGCATCGGCCCCGACGCCACCGTGACGCTGGATTTCGCGCTGAACCGTCTGGCCGGCGTGATCGAGAATCTGGTCGTCTATCCCGACAACATGCTTGCCAACATGAACAAGTTCCGGGGGCTGGTGATGAGCCAGCGGGTGCTGCTGGCACTGACACAGGCGGGGGTGAGCCGCGAAGACGCCTATCGCCTGGTGCAGCGCAACGCCATGAAGGTCTGGGAACAGGGCAAGGATTTCAAGACCGAGCTGCTGGGTGATTCCGAGGTGACGGCAGCACTCAGTCCGGCGGAGATCGAAGAGAAATTCGATCTGGGCTATCACACCAAGCATGTGGACACGATTTTCGCGCGTGTTTTCGGCGCGTAACCGGTCACAGTTCAAGTACGCGGTGCAAGGCCCGGATCGCAGGTGTGATCCGGGCTTTGTTCTTTTGCCAGACGGGACAAAACCGGCTATGATGAAAGCGCAAGTCGAGACAGGAGAAACGCGATGACGTTCAAGACGCTAGCTTGCGCTGTTGTTTTCGGGCTGTCGGCCTCGGTCGCCCTGGCCTGCGAAATTCATCAGCAACAAACGCAGTCCTGCGTACCCGGCACCGTCTGGGACAGCGAAAGCCAGAGCTGCGTGAAAGAGGTCACGAGTTGAACTGTGCCTCACCGAAGTTTGAAAGAAAGCGGGTCGCTTGCGGCTCGCTTTTTTCAGCGTCACGCTATTTGATTTGAGAACGGATATTTGACCGGAGACCTTCGATGCGCCTGTTGATCGCGACTGCTATTGCCCTTTCTGGATTTGCCTTCACCCCCGATACGGCCCTTGCCGCCAGCGGCGGCAGCGGAAGCCCGCCCAAGACCACGAAAACCACCAAGAAATGCCTGTTCGGGCGGGTCTGGGATGTGGATACGCAGAAATGCGTCAAACCGAGCGCGACCAATTTCACCGATGACGAACTGTACGAAGCCGCGCGCGAGCTGGCCTATGACGGGCAGTTGGTTCATGCGCAGAACGTGTTGCGGGTGATGAGCGATCAGAACGACGACCGCGTCCTGACCTATTGGGGATTTACCTATCGCAAACAGGGCCAGACCGATCTAGCCAACGCCTATTATCAAAAGGCGATCGCCACCAATCCCGACAATCTTCTGGCCCGCAGCTATATGGGACAGGGATTTGTCGCCGAAGGCAAGACCGGCCTGGCCATCGAGCAATGGAAAGAGATCAAGGCGCGGGGTGGCGAGGGAAGCTGGCCCGAAACCTCGCTGCGCGATGCGATCCGGTCGGGGGTCACCTACAGCTATTGAGGTTCAGCCTTTCTTTACCGGTGTGCGGCTAGCCTGACTGCGGAAGTCAATTGTTGGATGGCGCAGGCGATGCAGGACGGCAGTGCATTGGTTCGAACAGGTGCGGGTGCGCCGCGGGCGCGTGCCCCGGAACCGGATGTGGTGGAAGAACGCAGGGTTCCGCGGGACCTGTCCAACCTTCAGAAGGCCGCCGTCGTGGTGCGGCTGTTGCTCAACGAAGGCGCGGATATCCCGCTGGAGGAGCTGCCCGAGGAACTGCAGGCCCGGCTGACGCAGCAGATGGGGTGCATGGGGCTGGTGGACCGGGTGACACTGGACGCCGTCGCGCATGAGTTTGCCGAGACGTTGGAGGGGATCGGCCTGTCCTTCCCGCACGGGCTGGCCGGGGCGCTGGACGCGATGACCGGCAAGATCGGCGCAAGTACGGCGGCGCGCCTGCGCAAGGAGGCCGGGGTGCGCCAGATCGGCGATCCGTGGCAACGTTTGCGCGCGCTGGAAGCAAAAGAACTGGCTGAAATGGCGCAGGCCGAGAGCACCGAAGTGGCGGCGGTGATGCTGTCCAAGCTTGACACGCCCAAGGCCGCCGCCCTGTTGGGATGCCTGCCGGGGCCGGTGGCGCGGCGCATCACCTATGCCATTTCGCAGACCGGCAATGTGACGCCCGAGGCGGTGGACCGGATCGGCTGGTCGCTGGCGGCGCAACTGGACCGCAAGCCGGTGCCCGCGTTCAAGGACCGGCCCGAGGCGCGGGTTGGCGCCATCCTCAACCAGTCGGCGGCCAGCACCCGCGACGGGCTGTTGCATGCGCTGGACGAGGAGGACGCGGAGTTCGCCAGCAATGTGCGCCGGGTGATCTTTACCTTTGCCCATATCCCGGAGCGGATTTCGACGCGCGATGTCGCGGCGGTGATCCGGGGGGTCGAACAGCCGGTTCTGGTCGCGGCGCTGGCCGGGGCCGAGACCGAGGGCGACCGGGCGGCGGCGGAGTTTCTGCTGGCCAACATGTCGAGCCGCATGGCGGACAACCTGCGCGAGGAGGTCGCCGAGCGTGGCAAGGTCAAACGGGCCGAGGCCGAACAGGCCATGGCCGAAGTTGTGGGATCAATCCGCACGCTGGTCGATGACGGGACAATCACGCTGATCGAGCCGGAGGCCGAAGAAGCGGCCTGACCCAGCGTCAGGAACGTTACGGCAATTGCGAAGCAAGTGGATGGACCGGCAACGCGTCCCGGCCTATCAAGCCCTATGACAACCGCCCTTCCCTTGCCCCACGATGGAGACCCGGCTTGAGCGCCGGGGCGGGTCGCGCCATCGTGATGATGGTGCTGGCGATCCTGTGCTTTTCGCTGATGGATGCTTCGGTCAAGGCGCTGGCGCCGAAGATCGGGGTGCTTTCGGCGCTTTGGGTGCGATATGCCGGGCAGATGCTGGTGGTGCTGGTGCTGGTTCTGCCGCGCCTGCGGCGGATCGTGCGGACACGGTACCCGAAGCTGCAATTGCTGCGCTCGCTGCTGCTGATGGGGGCGACGGGGTTTTTCTTTGTCGGGCTGAGTCGCATTCCCCTGACGGATGCGGCGGCACTGATGTCGATCAACCCGGTTCTGATCACACTGGGGGCGGCGTTGTTTCTGCGCGAACCACTCGGGCCGCGCCGGATCACCGGGATCGTGGTGGCCGTGCTGGGGGCTGCGATGGTAATCCGCCCCGGCTCGTCGGTGTTTCAACTGGCCGCGTTCTTTCCCATCGGGGCGGCCATCTGTTATTCGGCCTATGCCTTGCTGACCCGGCGCGTGGGTCCGGACGAGGACCCGTGGACATCGCTGTTTTATACCGGGCTGGTGGGCACGGTTCTGCTGAGCCTGATCGCCCCGGCGCAATGGCAGATGCCCGAGCCGTCGGGCTGGGGGCTGATCGTACTGGTCGCGGGGTTCGGCACAATGGGACAGATGTTCCTGATCCTGGCCTTCAGCCGGGGCGAGGCGGCGATGCTGGCGCCCTATGCCTATTCCGGTCTGGGCTTTGCCGCGTTGTGGAGCGTGCTGTTCTTTGCGGAATACCCCGATCCGTGGACCGTCCTTGGCACGCTTGTGATCGCGGGGGCGGGTCTGTATGTCTGGCATCGCGAGACGCAACAGCGGTGAGACCCCTATATGCCCATCGAAAAATCGGAACTCGGCCGAGTTGAGCTTGGCAAATACTATGCCACCAACGTGTTTCTGAAGGGCGTGATCGGCGCCATGCACCTGTTGCCTTACGAGCGCCGCCTTGCGGCGATGGGCGCGATGGTGCGCCGTTTGTCGCCACTGGTGGGGTTCCGCAAGCGGGTGGAGAAGAACCTGAAACTCACCTGCCCCGACCTGCCGTCTGACGAGGTCGACCGGATCTGCCGCCAGGTGCCCGACAATGCCGGGCGCGCGATCATGGAACATTTCTCGCCCGAGGATTTCACCGACCGCCAGAGAAACGCCAAGGTGTCCGGCGCGGGCGTTGCGGCCTTTGATCAGGCGGTGGCCGAGGGGCGGCCGCTGATGATGATCACCGCGCATTTCGGTCACTATCTGGCCGCGCGCATCGCGTTGCAGACCCGCAGCGGCAAACCGATCGGATGCCTCTATCGCCGCATGGCCAACCCCTATTTCAACGAGATGTATGTGGACGCGTTCCACCGCACCGGCGAGCCGATGTTCGAACAGGGTCGCAGGGGCATGATGGAAATGGTGCGGTCACTGAAACAGGGCGGCATCATCGCGATTGTCTCGGACCTGCACGCGCATGGCGGCGAGGAACTGACCTTTTTTGGCAAACCTGCAGTCACCTCGATCCTGAATGCGGAACTGGCGATCAAATACGGTGCGGTTATGATCCCATGTTATGCCGTCCGGCAACCCAACGGGGTCGATTTCGAAATCGTTCTGCACGACCCGGTGCCGCATTCCGATGCCAAGACCATGACGCAGTACATCAATGACGACCTCGAAGCGATGGTGCGTCAGCATATGGGCCAGTGGTTCTGGATCCACCGCCGCTGGAAAGCGTGGAACGGTCTGGGCGTTCAGCCCGAGGACATGCCCTGATCACTCGACCCTGGCGGCGGCGACGATTGGCCCCTGATCGGCGTGCTGCACGATCACGACGGCAGGGAGATGAGGATCGAGCGAGGTGGTGAAGTTCGCCTCTGCTGATCCGCTCCATTGGCCCGCAACCTGCCAGCTTTCCACTACGTTGGCATAGTTCAGGTCATGCCCGGCCAGCTCTCCGCGTTTGATCGAGGCATGGCGCAGCGGGGAATACTGAACGACCTGGATCGAGTAGGTACCACGTTCCGTCAGGCTGAGCGGCGCAACGTCGATTGAAAGATCGTCACCATTGCGGACCGCGGAAACGCTGACAACATCCGGCCGGGCGCTGTGAAGGCGGATCAGCCGCTCAAGTTCGCGCCCTTTGGCACCGACCACATCGTGCTGACCGTTGATCACCATTTGCGGCGTATAGATCATCGATCGGCCGCCCTCGCGCGCATAGGCGCGTTGGCGCTGGGCATGACTGGGATCGGCATACTCGTCTTTCCAGCCGATGTAGTCCCAGTAATCGACATGCAGGGCCAGGCCGATCACGTCGTCGCGCTGCGCCAGTTCGTGCATGATCCGGTCTGCCGGGGGACACGAGGAACAGCCCTGCGAGGTGAAAAGCTCGACCACGACAGGATTTCCTTCGGCCGATGCCGGCGTGATCGTGGACAGGCAGAACAATGCGGCGGCGAACGATTTGAACATGGGTGGCCCTGGTTGAATTGGGATGGTTATCATGGTGTAGAACGCCTGCCGTTCAACCGCTAATCAAGGTTTCTTGAGTTGGATGTCAGTGGATCGGTCAAAAATGTGTGCAATGGTATACAAAAATTGCCGCACCCCCCGTCTTGGACCTTGAACGCAGGCCGTTCGTGATGCAGATAGCCAACAGCGAGTCCCATTTCCACGCATTTTGACAGGGAGGCCACGGATGCCCATCAAAGTTGGACAGGATACCGCCAAGACACGCAAGACGCTGAGCGTGAATGGCAAGTCCGTTTCTTATTATTCGATCCCCGCCGCGCAAGAGGCCGGCCTGGGCGATTTCTCAAAGCTTCCCGCCGCGCTGAAAGTGGTTCTGGAGAACATGCTGCGATTCGAGGACGGCGGATTCTCGGTGTCGGTTGACGACATCAAGGCCTTTGCCGAATGGGGCGCCAAGGGCGGCAGGAACCCGCGCGAGATTGCCTATCGCCCTGCCCGCGTGCTGATGCAGGATTTCACCGGCGTTCCCGCCGTGGTGGACCTGGCCGCGATGCGCGACGGCATCAAGGGCCTGGGTGGTGACGCGCAGAAGATCAACCCGCTGAACCCGGTCGATCTGGTCATCGACCACTCGGTCATGATCGATGAGTTCGGCAATCCGCGCGCGTTCCAGATGAACGTGGACCGCGAGTACGAGCGCAACATGGAGCGGTATCAGTTCCTGAAATGGGGCCAGAACGCGTTCAACAATTTCCGCGTCGTGCCGCCGGGAACCGGCATCTGCCACCAGGTGAACCTGGAATATCTGGCGCAGACTGTCTGGACAGACACCGACCAGAACGGCGACGAAGTCGCGTACCCCGATACGCTGGTCGGCACCGACAGCCATACCACCATGGTCAACGGCATGGCCGTTCTGGGCTGGGGCGTTGGCGGGATCGAAGCCGAGGCCGCGATGCTGGGCCAGCCGATTTCGATGCTGATTCCGGAAGTGATCGGGTTCGAACTGACCGGCCGGATGGTCGAGGGCACAACCGGCACCGACCTGGTTCTGAAGGTCGTCGAGATGCTGCGCGCCAAGGGCGTCGTGGGCAAGTTCGTCGAATTCTATGGCGAGGGCCTGGACCGTCTGCCGTTGGCGGACCGGGCAACCATCGCCAACATGGCGCCAGAATACGGCGCCACCTGCGGCTTTTTCCCGATCGACGGAGAGACCCTGCGCTATCTGCGCAATACCGGCCGCGACGAGGACCGGATCCAGCTGGTCGAAGCCTATGCCAAGGAAAACGGGTTCTGGCGTGATGCCGATTACGCCCCGGTCTATACCGACACGCTGAGCCTGGACATGGGCACCATCGTGCCCGCCATTTCCGGCCCCAAGCGCCCGCAGGACTATGTGGCGCTGACGGATGCCAAGACCGCGTTCACCCGCGAGATGGCCGAGACCTTCAAGCGCCCGATGGGCAAGGAGGTTGCGGTCAAGGGCGAAGATTACACGATGGAATCAGGCAAGGTGGTGATCGCCTCGATCACGTCCTGCACCAACACCTCGAACCCCTACGTGATGATCGGCGCCGGTCTGGTGGCGCGCAAGGCCGCCGCACTGGGGCTGAACCGCAAGCCCTGGGTCAAGACCTCGCTGGCGCCGGGAAGCCAGGTCGTCAGCGCCTATCTGGAGGCCGCCGGCCTGCAGGAGGATCTGGACAAGATCGGCTTCAACCTTGTGGGTTATGGCTGCACCACCTGTATCGGCAACTCGGGTCCGATCCAGAAGGAAATCAGCGAAGCGATTGCCGAGGGCGATCTGGTGGCCACCAGCGTTCTGTCAGGCAACCGCAACTTCGAAGGCCGTATCTCGCCCGACGTGCGCGCCAACTATCTGGCCTCGCCGCCGCTGGTGGTGGTCTATGCGCTGGCCGGCACGCTGGATATCGACCTGACATCCGAGCCGATCGGCACCGACAAGGACGGCAACGATGTCTATATGAAGGACATCTGGCCGACCCAGAAGGAAATCGCCGACCTGGTCGAAAGCACTGTGACCCGCGAGGCATTCCAGTCGAAATATGCCGACGTCTTCAAGGGTGACGAGAAGTGGCAGGGTGTCGAGACCACCGATGCCGAGACCTATGACTGGCCCGCGACCTCGACCTATATCCAGAACCCGCCCTATTTCCAGGGCATGGGAACGGAGCCGGGCACCATCACCAATATCGAGGGCGCCAAGGTACTGGCGATCCTGGGCGACATGGTCACCACCGACCACATATCGCCCGCCGGGTCCTTTGCCACCACCACGCCCGCAGGCAAGTATCTGACCGAGCGTCAGGTGGCGCCGCGCGAATTCAACTCGTATGGTTCGCGCCGCGGCAACCACGAGATCATGATGCGTGGCACCTTTGCCAATATCCGCATCAAGAACGAGATGCTGGACGGGGTCGAGGGTGGCTATACCAAGGGGCCGGATGGCGCACAGACCTCGATCTATGACGCGTCGATGGCGTATCAGGACGCGGGCACGCCGCTGGTGGTCTTTGGCGGCGAGCAGTATGGCGCGGGGTCTTCGCGCGACTGGGCGGCCAAGGGCACCGCGCTGCTGGGCGTCAAGGCGGTGATCGCCGAGAGCTTTGAGCGTATTCACCGTTCGAACCTGGTCGGCATGGGCGTCATCCCGTTCGAGTTCACCGGCGGAGACACCCGCAAGACGCTGGGCCTGAAGGGCGACGAGACGGTTTCGATTTCGGGGCTGGACACCATTCAGCCGCTGCAGGAGGTGCCTTGCACCATCACCTATGGCGACGGGTCGGAGAAGACCATCACCCTGAAATGCCGGATCGATACCGCGCCGGAGATCGAGTACATCGAAAACGGCGGCGTGCTGCACTATGTGCTGCGCAATCTGGCCAAAGCCAGCTGAGACAGAACGTTTCAGTAGCATTTGAAGGGCGCCTGCGGGCGCCCTTTTCTTTTTGCGAGGCTCTGCCTCGCGCTCCGGGGTATTGGGAACCAGAAAGAAGCGGCTTTCCTCCTGCGCCTTTATCGCTAGGCTGGCGGGATGAAAAAAGTTGCATTGGTGACAGGCGGCGCGCGGGGGATCGGGCGGGCGATTGTCGACGATCTGGCGCGGGACCATTCGGTTGCGTTCACATGGCGGTCGACGGAACCGGCGGGAGCCGGGGATGGCAAACTGGCGATCCGAGCGGATCTGACCCGACCGGATCGGGCCGAAGAGGTTATTTCGCAGGTAATCGGACAGTTCGGCAGGCTGGACGTGATCGTCAATAATGCAGGATTGATCGCGTCCACCCCCAAGGACGCATTTGACGCCGAGGCGCACCGGGCCATTCTGGATCTCAACCTGCTGGCGCCCGCCGCGCTGTTGGCTGCTGCCCTGCCGCATCTGGACGCCGGGGCGGCAATTGTCAGCATCTCGTCGGTCAACGCGGTGCTGCCGCCGCGCGATGCGGCGACATACGGGGCCAGCAAGGCGGCGCTGAACCTGTGGACGCGGGCGATGGCCAAGGAGCTTGGTCCGCGGGGCATCCGGGTGAACGCGGTGGCGCCGGGCGCGATCAACACCCCCGAAGCGCCGCGCGCCGACGACCTGACCGATGCGTTTGTCAGGGACACGGCGCTGGGCCGGATCGGGACACCCGAGGACGTGGCCCGCGCGGTTCGGTTTCTGGCCTCGGACGCGGCGGGGTTTATCACGGGCGAGATCCTGACGGTGTCCGGGGGCTACCGGATCTAGGTTCTGGACCTTCGCGCGATAATTGTGCAGGCTTTTCAGATTGCTGAACCGGAGGGGAGACCGGGATGCCCAAGCCCAACGCCTTGCTGACATGCTCTTTGTGCGTGATCGCGGTGGTCGGGGTCTGGGGCATTGTCGACATCGAGGGTCTGGTGACCTGGGCCAGCGGGATCGTTCAGCAGAGTTTTCACAGCCGGGGCTGGTTCGTGATGCTGGCCGCGTCGGGTATGCTGATCGGCTGCCTGGGGCTGGCCTTTTCCGGATATGGCGACATACGGCTGGGCAAGGATGACGAAACGCCGGAATTCTCGACCGCCTCGTGGATTGCGATGCTGTTTTCGGCGGGCATGGGCGTGGGGCTGCTGTTCTGGGCGGTGGCAGAGCCGCTGACCCATTACCGCTTTATCTCGGGCATGGCGCCGGATTTCCTTGCAGCGCAGCAGGCCATGCTGGCCACCAATTTTCATTGGGGGCTGCACGCCTGGGCCATCTATGGCTCGACCGCGCTGACGATTGCCTATTTCAGTTTTCGGCGTGGTACCGGCATGATGGTCAGCGCGCCCATCAGATCCCTGTTTCCCGGTGAGCGTTGGGCCGAGCTGGTTGGATGGCTGTCGGATTTCATGGCCATTATCGCGATCGCCATCGGGGTTGGCGGGTCGATGGCGATGGGTGTTTTTCAGGTGGCGGACGGTCTTGCGGTGATGGCCGGAAAGGATGCGACCGGGCCGGTTCTGATCGGCGGGGTATTTGCGGCCATGGTCGCCGCTTATGTCCCTGCCCTGATGATCGATCTTGGTCAGGGCATGGCGCGGCTGTCGAACGCGGCGATGGCGATCGCCATCGCGCTGGTGGCCTATACCATCATTCTTGGCCCGACCGAATACCTGCTGAACACGGTGGTTCAGGGGTTTGGCGACTATGTGACCAATGTCATCCCCCGAGGCTTTCAGACCTATACGTTTTTCGGCGACGAGGTAGCCAAGTGGTTCAGCGACTGGACGCTGACCTATATGGTCTGGTGGATCGCGTGGGGACCGTTCGTGGGCGTTTTCGTCGCCCGCATCTCGCGTGGGCGCACGATTCGTGAGTTCGTGATCGGGGTGCTGTTCGCCCCCACCCTGTTTTCGATCCTGTGGTTTGGCGCGTTCGGGGGCATCGGCCTTTTTGAGGCGCTTAACGGTGCGGGAGAGTTGCTGGCCCTCACCCAGACGAATATCGAGCGTGTGACCTTTGCCCTGCTCGACCGTCTGCCCCTGTCCGCTGTGACCACGCTGGCGACGGTGCTGGCCGCGTTCCTGTTCATCGTGACAAGCGTTGTCAGTGCGGCCTTTGTGCTGGGGACATTCTCGACCGGGGGCGATCCCAATCCGGCGCCGCGCGTGCGTCTGATCTGGGGCGCTCTGCTGGGGTTGCTGAGCGTCGCGATGATCCTGTCGGGGTCGGTGGACTCGGTCAAGATCCTGATATCGCTGGGTGCCTTGCCCTTTGTCTTTATCTCGGTCCTGCTGATGGTGTGCCTGTTCCGTGGCCTGCGCGAGGAGGGAGCACGCGATGCTGGTCGGTGACCTGACGGATACCGTGATGAACCTGGTGACCTTTGCCTTTATCGCAGCGATGGTCTGGATCCTGCTCAGGCCCTGAGCCCGTCTATTCCGACGTGGCGGCCTCCATCGCGGGGCGCAGGCGGTTGGTCAGTTCGCGTTGCGTCAACGGCCCGGCGACACGCAGGATGATGTGGCCCTCGCCATCGACAAGGAAGGTTTCCGGAACGCCGTAGATTCCCCAGTTGATGTTCATCGCCTGCTCGGACGCGCCGCCGGCGGTATAGGGATCGCCCAGCTCGTCCATGAAGGCCAGTGCGTTGTCGGGATCGTCCTTGTAGTTGGCGCCCAGAACGGTGATGCCTTCCTGTTTCAGCGCCTCGAGGTTTGGGTGTTCGGCGCGGCAGGGCGCGCACCAGCTGGCCCAGAAATTGACCAGCTTGATCTTGCCGTCGCGCAGGGTCTCGTCCGACCACAGCGCCTTGTCGCCCAGTTGCACCAGTTCGACCGCCGGAGCCTGCTTGCCGGCCAGTGCGGTGGGCAATTCGTCCTTGTTGTCGCTGCGGAACATCTGCATCACCGCGAGGGCGACGAACGCGCCGAAGATCAGCGGCGGCGCCAGCATCAGGGGCGAAACCTTAGCCATTCCGGGTCATCCTTTGTTCGACCTTTTCCATCTCGGCCCGCACCTTGCGGCCACGCACGAGGCTGAAAATCACCAGTGCTACCAGCAAAAGCACCGAGGCGGCATAGGCCGACAGGACCGTGTCGGCATATTTTCCAAGATCGGGGATCATGCGTTGACCCTTTCACGCGCCAGAAGCGCCTTGATGCGCCGGGCCCGGATCTCGGTTCCGGTGCGGTAGAAGACCAGCGCGATGAACAACAGGACAAAGCCGATGATGCACATCAGCAGCGGGTAGAAGAAGATGTTGCTCACCTTTTCTTCGGTGTCGGTTCCGGTGATCGCCCCGGCCCGCATGACCGATGCGCCCTGATGCAGGCCCTGGTTCCAGAAATTCACTGCGTAGCGGCTGAGCAGCGCAAAGACCGAGCCGACCAGACACAGCACCGAAGTCAGATCAGCGGCGGTGTCGGGGTCCTCGATCGCCTCCCACAGGGCGACGTAGCCCAGATAGAACAGGAACAGGATCAGGAACGAGGTCAGGCGCGGGTCCCAGGCCCACCATGTGCCCCACATGGGCTGACCCCAGATCGCGCCGGTAGCCAGCGCAATCAGCGTCATGACGATGCCGATGGGGGCCGCCGCACGGGCGGCAAGCGCGCTGACATGGTGGCGTCGAACCAGCCACACCAGCGAAGTTGCCAGCATCATCAGCCAGCAATTGATCGCCATCAGCGCCGCGGGCACGTGCAGATAGATGATCTTGACGGTCGAGCCCTGCTTGTAGTCGTCGGGCGTGAAGAAGAAGCCCCAAACGAGGCCCACCACCAGAAACAGCGCGGAGGTGACCCAGAAGAATGGCAGCACGCGCTCGGTCGTGGCCAGAAACTTCTTGGGGTTGGCGTATTCCCAGAGGGCGTTGGCTTTGGTTGCTAGTGACATGGGGCTTATCTAGTCCGAGTCGGGTCCATTCTCAATTGACAAAGGTCAACGCAGGTTCACGCGCAGCACCGCAGCGCTGGCAAAGGGCAGAAGGGCAATGGTGGCGGCAGTGATCCCGGCGAGCATTAGCAGCGGTGTCGTGGTCTCCATCCCCGTGGCGCCGCGCCGGGCGACCTCGGCCCCGAAGATGAGGGTTGGTACGTAAAGCGGCAGGACCAGCAGCGACAACAGCAGGCCGCCGCGTTTCAGCCCCACCGTCAGGGCCGCTCCGAAAGTGCCGATGACGCTGAGCGCCGGGGTGCCGATGGCGAGCGAGACCACCAGCCAGAAGAACCCGGGCACAGGCAAGTTGAGCAAAACGCCCAGCACGGGTGCGGCCAGAACCAGCGGCAGGCCGGTTGTGATCCAGTGGGCCAGAGCCTTGATCGTCACCACCGATTCCAGAGGCAGCGGCGCGGTGGCGAGCAGATCGAGCGAGCCGTCCTCCCAATCCAGCGCCAGCAGGCGGTCCAGCGACAGAAGGCAGGCCAGCAGCGCGCCCAGCCACAACACGCCGGGCGCGATGGTCGACAGGAGCGAGGATTGCGGGCCAACGGAAAACGGCACCAGCACCGTGACGATCAGGAAGAACGCCAGGCCGAGGCCAAAGCCTCCGCCCGCGCGCAGCGCCAGCGTCAGGTCGCGCTTGAGCAGGGCGATCACAGGAAACCTCCGTCGAAGTCGTCGATGGGTTTCGGTTTGGCCTTGTAAGGCCCCACGTCGAGCACGTCGCCGTCAAGCCCAAGGTCGATATGGGTGGCGATCAGGGCCGAACCGCCCTGCCCCAGATGCGCCCGCACCGCGTCGGCGAACATCGCCACCGCATTGCGATCGAGCGACACAGTTGGTTCGTCCAACATCCAGATCGGGCGTCCGGTGACCAGCAGCCGCGACAGGCCGAGCCGCCGTTTCTGCCCCGCCGAAAGATTGCCTGCATGCCGGTCGGCCAGATCGTTCAGGTCAAAGGCGTCGAGCGCGGTTTGAATATCCGCAGCGCCAAAGACCGAGGCCCAGAACCGCAGGTTCTCGGCCACGCTCAGCGTCGGTTTCAGCCCGTCGGAATGCGCGGCATAGGCGATGCGATCCTCGGCCCCCGAGATGGTGCCCGCGCGCGCAGGTTGCAGCCCCGCCAGCGTGCGCAGCAGCGTCGTCTTGCCGATGCCGTTGGGGCCGCGCAGGATCAGCGCCTTGCCGGGATCGAGCCTGAAGCTCAACCCTTCGAGAACGGTCACGCCGCCACGGGTGATGGCCAGATCGGAAACGGAAAGTGTCATGGGGTCCGCTTATCCCATTGGACGCGACGGCAAAAGGCCGCTTTTGCCGCAGGGACCGGAGCGAGGGACCAGCCCCTCGCGCTCTCCGGAGTATTTGTCAACAGATGAAGGGCGCAGGTCAGACAGGGATCATCGCCAGGGCAATGCGCCGGCCCTCGGACAGAAGCACGTTGTAGGTGCGGCAGGCGGCGGGGGAATTCATCGGCTCTACCCCGATACCCGCCGCTTCGAGCGTGGTGCGCAAAGAGGCCGGGATGTGCGCCATCTCGGCACCGGTGCCGATGAAGAGCACGTCGATCCGGTCGGCAAGGTTCAGCAACGGATCAATGTCATCATACCCGCCCCACGGGCCGGTTCCGGCGGGGCCGGTCAGGACGGCCCCTGCGAACAATTCCCCGCCGATGCGGAAGAAGCCAGGGCCATAGCCATCGACCGGTTTGGCATCGGTATATGTGACCTCGTTCAGGCGCATCAGGCGTCGATATTGGCGAACTGGTTGCCCGAGGTGTTCGAGGGCTTGGACCAGTCGCGTTTGACGCCCAGCCACAACAGGATGGTCGAGGCGACGAACACGGTGGAATAGGTTCCCACGATCACGCCCCAGATCATCGCGAAGACGAAGCCGCGGATCACGTCGCCGCCCAGCACGTAAAGCGAGACCAGCGCCAGCAGCGTCGTCAGCGAGGTCATCACAGTGCGGCTGAGGGTTTCGTTGATCGAGATGTTCAGCACCTCCTTGAGGTCCATCTTCTTGTATTTGCGCAGGTTTTCGCGTACGCGGTCGAAAATCACCACCGTGTCGTTCAGCGAGTAACCGACAATCGTCAGAAGGGCCGCGATGATCGCGAGGTCGAACCGGATCTGAAGTTCGGAAAAGATGCCGATGGTCAGGATGACGTCGTGTACCAGCGCGGCCACCGCGCCGACGGCAAACTGCCATTCGAAGCGCATCCAGACATAGATCAGCACCGCGCCGATGGCGAGGGCGACGGCGATGACCGCCGACTTGATCAATTCGCCCGACACTTTCGGACCGACCGATTCCACCGACACGAACTGGATGTCGGGCGCGGCCTGGCTGAGGGCGCTTTCGACGGCGGCGATGGTTTCGGTCGAGACCGCCTCGGCCTCGTCCTGGGCCTGAATGCGGATCATGGCGACGTTTTCATCCTCGCCGAAGGTCGGGTCGAAGATTTCGGTGATGGTCACATCGCCCAATCCCAGTGGCGAGACCGCATCGCGATAGAGGCCCACGTCAACCGGTTGGGTGCTTTGGGTTCGGATCGTGGTGCCGCCACGGAAATCGATGCCGAAATTCAGCCCCTGTATCATGAACGAAGCAAAGCCGACCACGACCATCAGGGCAGAAATGCCCAGCCACAATTTCCAGCGCTTGAAGAAATCGAACGAGGTTTCGTCGGGAACAAGTCTCATACGCATGTCAGACCTCGATCGTTTTCGGGCGGCGGCGTTCGAACCACATCACGATCATAACACGGGTCACGAAGATCGCGGTGAAGACGGATGTGATCAGGCCGAGGCCCAGAGTGATGGCAAAGCCGCGAACGGGGCCGCTGCCGATGGCGAACAGGATCACCGCCGTGATGAAGGTGGTGATGTTGGCGTCAAGAATGGCCGACAGGGCCTTTTCATAGCCGAGCTCGATCGCGCGGGCGGGTCCCTTGGCGGTTCTCAGTTCCTCGCGGATGCGTTCAAAGATCAGCACGTTGGCGTCCACCGCCATACCGACGGTCAGCACGATCCCGGCGATGCCCGGCAGCGTCAGCGTGGCGCCGATCAGCGACAAGAGGCCAAAGATCAGGCCCACGTTGATCAGCAGGGCAATATTGGCGAAGATGCCGAACAGACCATAGCTGAGCGCCATGAAGCCAAGCACGGCAACAAAGGCCACGATGGTCGCCACCTTGCCCGCATCGATGCTGTCCTGACCCAGTTCCGGGCCGATGGTGCGTTCTTCGAGGAACTCCAAACCGGCAGGCAACGCGCCTGCGCGCAGCAGCACGGCCAGGTTGGTGCTTTCCTCGACGGTGAAGCGGCCGGTGATGATGCCCGAGCCGCCGGGAATGTGGCTTTGGATCACCGGGGCCGAGATCACCTCGTTATCCAGAACGATGGCGAAAGGGGCACCGATATTGTCGCGGGTATAGTCGCCGAATTTGCGCGCCCCCGAGGTGTTGAAGCGGAAATTCACCGCAGGGCGCCCGTTCTGATCGAACGAGGGCTGCGCATCGACCAGTTCCTCGCCGGTGACGACGGGGGAGGATTCGATGATGTAATAGACACCCTCTTCGTCGATCGACGGGATGACCTTTTCGCCTATTCCCGGTTGGGCGTCGGGATCGGTGCCGCGCGAGACGACCGGGTTGAATGTCAGCTGTGCGGTCGGTCCGATGATGATTTTCAACTCGGATGCGCTGCCGATGCCGGGCACCTGAATCAGGATGCGATCGGCGCCCTGGCGCTGGATGGTGGGCTCGCGGGTGCCGACCTCGTCGATCCGGCGGCGCACGATTTCCAGCGCCTGCCGCACGGTGCGATCGTCAGAGGCCAGTTTTTCAGCCTCGGACAGCTGAACCACGATGACATCGCCGTCAGCGCGCACGTCGATATCCGACGCCCCCGCTCCTGTCAGGGTCTGGATCGGGCGCGACAGGCCGCGTACTGTTTCGAGGGCGCGGGACATGCCTTCGGGCTGGCTGATCCGGATGCGAATCTCGTCCGGGGCCGAGGGCTGCTTGCGGATGGTGCCGACCGTCGCGCGTTCGTCGCGCAGCGCGTCGCGGATTTCAGGCCACATCGCCTCCATCCGGGATTCGTAGACATCACCGACCTGAACCTCGGCCAGCAGATGCGCACCGCCGCGCAGGTCGAGGCCCAGATTGACCAGAGACGACGGCATCCAGCCTGGCCACCGACCGGCGACGGCCTGCATCTCGGGCGTATCGTTGCCCAGTTCGATGGCGGTCCGCGCGTCGTTCGATTGCTCGACGCGGGTATAGAACGCATTTGGCAGGGCCAACAGCAGGCCGATCACGCAGACCGACCAGATCAGAACCCGCTTCCAGGTATCAATTTGCAGCATTACCCTGCCTTTTCAAGGAATTGCGGAACGAAGTTATTTCGCCGGTTCGGTCTTGTTCAGAACCTGCGCGATGGTCGCCTTGACCACCCGCACCTTGACGCCTTCGGCAATCTCGACCTCGATTTCGCCGTCTTCCTTGACCTTGGCAACCTTACCGATGAGGCCGCCTTGCGTGACCACCTGATCACCCCGGCGCAGCGCATCGACCATGGCCTGATGGGTCTTCATCTTTTTCTGCTGCGGACGGATCAGCAGGAAGTACATGATGCCGAAAATCAGGATCAGCGGGAGAAACTGGGCAATTGCGCCACCATCCATGGGATATTCCTTTGTTTTGACGAGGCGGGGTCAACCCCGCAAATTTGCCGGGAACCTATGCGTTGACGCGGCAAGGTGCAAGCGGCGAAGGAGCGCTTGCGCCAGAGAAACTTTGGCGTTGCCGCCCGGCGGCAACCGCGTCGACCCTCAACTCAGCCACAGCAACACGGCCGAGAGCGTGACAAAGGCCGGGGAGGTTGCCGCCAGCAGGGCGACCGAGGCGATGCTCTCCTGCTGCTGCTCCTGCGCCAGCACTGTGCAGACGCCGAACATCGGCATGGCGGCGGACAGGATGACGACACTTTTCTGGTCTGGAGAAATCGAAGCGAGGCCCGGGACAGCCAGCAAGTTTTACCCCAACAAGAAAAACTGGCCGAAACAAACCCGTTTCCACCTGCACTGAAATGCTCCCATTCCCTTCCTGCCGCTTCTTTCTGATCTCAAATACCCCTGGGTGAATTGCCCGCAGGGTAAGAGGGGCAGCGCCCCAAAACCAATCCGTCCTTGCCAACTGTTGACGTTCCGGCCGGGACGGAATTAGGCTTGCAACAGGTGACGCGTATCTCCTCCGGCTCAAGGGTGGCTGGCCATCCGCGCCGGGGCTTGTCGAGGGCATTGCAATGCATCCATATCTGAATACGCGGCGTCGTGTTCTGTTCCGGGCCGCCCGTTCCTATGACACTGCCGATACCGCCTGGAAGGCCGGGTTGCGCGAAGCTTCGGCGTTGGTTCCGGAAACCATCGGTCGAAGCCGCTGGATGATCGGCAACCCGGGATCGCGCATTCGAAGGCTGTATGACGACCGGGAAAAGGCGCTGCAAAGGCTGGCGGTTGCGCATCTGAAACTGAAGATCGCGCAGGACAGGCTGGCGCGGCGACAAAATGCGCTTTCTCCGCGTACCGTCATGTTGTTGACCCGGTCCTGAGACTGCGCTGATATCGAATGGTATTCAACAGCCACGAACAGGTCGTGACAGATGAACGACGATCCCTATGCCATTCTTGGCGTTACAAAAACAGCGACGCAGGATGAGATAAAGAAAGCCTATCGCAAGCTCGCGAAATCCCTGCATCCCGACCTTCACCCCGACGATCCGGACAAGAAGGCGCAGTTTCAGGCGGTCTCTGCCGCCTATGACCTGTTGGGCGATCCCGACAAGCGCAAACGCTTCGATGCCGGCGAGATCGACGCCAGCGGACAGGAGCGGCCCGAACGGCAGTATTATCACCACTATGCCGGGCAGGATGCGGGGCGCCGTTACGATCCGGGCGGCGGGCCGGGTGACTACGAGGACATGTCGGACCTGTTCTCTGAACTCTTCGGGCGGCGCGCGCGGGGCAGCGGCGGGGGGTTCCGGCAGGAGGTCCATGCTCGGGGTGCGGATACACGTTATCACCTCGACGTGGATTTCCTCGATGCCGCGCAGGGCGCAAAAAGCAGCGTCACCATGCCGGACGGGAAAAAGATCGAACTCTCGATTCCCGCAGGTGTCAGGGACGGTCAGACCCTGCGCCTGCGCGGCAAGGGCGGGCCGGGTTATGGTCAGGGGCCGGCGGGGGATGCGTTGGTGACCATCGGCGTTCGGCCTCATCCGGTGTTTTCGCGAGACGGCAGCGATATCGAGATGGAGTTGCCGATCACCTTTGACGAGGCGGTACTGGGGGCAAAGGTCGATGTACCGACGATCTCGGGCACGGTGTCGATGTCGATCCCGAAAGGGGCATCGTCGGGGCACCGGTTGCGGTTGAAGGGCAAGGGGATTGCCCCGCCAAAAGGCGCGGCCGGGGATCAGTATGTGCGCCTGAGAATCATGCTGCCAGACCGGATCGACGCCGGGATGGAAGACATGGCCAGGCGCTGGCGGGATCACGCGGGCTTCGACCCGCGCAAGGATATGCGGAGGCGGGTATGAAACTGGATGAACGCGCCGTTGTTCAGCGCATCGAACGCCTGAGCCTGAGGGAATTGCGGGTCTGGGTTCGCGAAGGTTGGGTGCGTCCGGCGCAGGGCAGGACGGGTCCGGTTTTCGACGAGGTTGATATCGCCCGCCTGCGCCTGTTATGCGATCTGAGAAAGGAAATGTCGGTTCCGGCAAATACCGTTCCTGTCGTGCTGACGCTCATCGACCGTTTGCACCAGGCGCGCCGCGAATTGCGACGCCTGACCGATGCGCTGGAGGCAGAACCCGACGAGGTGCGGACCGCCGTGATCGCGCGGTTTCATGCCATGCGGGATGATGCGGAGGGTTGATGCGCCGTGAACCCGGTGCGCCGCAAAGGCAGGACGATAATTTCAGTTGCTTTTTTCCGCGATTCGGCGCTTAGGATTTCCTCGCGCTAGCCGCCGAGCGCGGGGGTTGCCCCCTCTTTCCGGCCCGGAAGGCGGCCCGGCCATTCCATGTAGAAGGAACAGGCGCATGATGATGGTGCGCTGCTACCTCGCCCCCTCCGAAATCGAAGGGTTGGGCGTGTTTTGTCATGACGATATTGCCAGGGGTGACAAGGTCTGGCGGCATGACAGAATGCTTGACATCACGTTCCCCGAAACCAAGCTCGACAATGTCGAGCCGCATGTCCGGGAGTTTCTGGAACGCTACAGCTATCCCGATATCCATCGTCCGGGATACCTGATTCTGGAAAGTGATGAAGGGCGGTTCATGAACCATTCGATGTATCCCAACCTGGATTTTTCGGGCGGGATCTGGGGCGTGGCCAAGGAAGACATCCCGGCAGGGGTCGAACTGACCTGCGACTATGCCGATTTTTTGACGGGTGACATCGTCATGCAACCGCCGCGTCACCGGGTGAGCCGGATCGAGGCGGTTTTGAATTAGTGAACACTCAGGCCGGGCCGCAACGCCCGGCCTTTTTCTTTGGGCAGTTCGGCTTGTACCGGCGAAATGTTCCAATTGTACCGGTTTTCGACCCCCACTTGTTCGTTTTGTACACTTGAATATCCTTGGTTTCAGCCACCTGCAGCGTCTTGGCATCGGCCCGATTTCTGCTCATGATGCACGCCAAACGCGAGTGAGGCCGAGCACGTGACCGAGATACCGATTGAGCCGGAACTGTTCTGGATATTGACAGGCGCGGGTGCGGTCCTGTTTGCCATTCTCGTGGTCTTTGTCGCCCTGCCCGAAGATAACCGCCCGGTCGATCCGCTGGTTCACGTTCAGAAAAAGATGGGACTGGACCAGATCCCTTTCGGCCTGTTTCTGATCGCGGGGCTGTTCTGGAGCGTGCTGTTTCTGCTGCTGTTCGGGGGGCTGTGCTGGCTGATCTGGGATGTGCTTGTTGCCGAACCCCCGGCGACTTTGGAACACATACGGGACTGGCGTTTTGAAGTGACCCGGCTGGCAGGGCTGACCGCCGTGCTTGGGGTGGTGGTGGCATTTCCGGTGACGATGGTGCGTCTGGGGCTGACGCGGAAACAGACAGAGACGGCGCAAGAGGCGCTGTTCAACGACAAGATCAACGCGGCCAGCGAAGAACTGCACGCGATGCGGCAGGTCTGGAGAGATGGGAGCAACATCTGGGAAGACGACATTGTCCGCCGTAACGCGGCGATTTTTCGTTTAGAGGAGTTGGCCGGCGAACGCCCAGATGAAGCCCCGCGCATCGCGCGAACGCTCGGTGTTTATATTCGAGAACTGTCGAAAATTTTTCCTCCCGAAGAAGCCCCGGATAATCAACCCTACGAAAAAATCAGAAAATGGGCCTCCGAGTTGGAGGTCAAACGATCAGACATAGAGAATGCAGTCCAACTGATTGGCAGGCTGAGGCGCATCCAAGGCGTTAAGCCCGAGAACATAACAATTGATCTGCGTCGCACCAACCTCCAAGGATTCAATTTGAGGGGTTTGGATTTTCGCAATCCAAATTTCGCGGCATCTAGCCTTCATGGCGCAGTTTTCCTAGAAACCGATTGTTCAGGGGCATACTTTGCCAATACGAAATTGCAAGGAACGCAGATTACAAAGACCAATTTGGAAAATGCGAAGTTCCCTAGATCCAATTTGCAGAATACTTACTTCTTGAACGTGAACATGCGAAAGGCAGTACTGGTGGGGGCGAACATGTCGGGAGCAAAGTGCTTTTATGTAGAAATACAAAAAGCCGATTTCACTTGGACAGTTATGCAAAATATTTCGCTGTGCAATGCTGAAATGCAGGGAACAGAATTTAGAGCTGCGGATATGCAGGGAGCGCTCATTGTCCAAGCTGCGACAGACGGTTCAACTTCGCTTTCGGCAGCCTTCTTGAAAGGGGCCGGAATAATGGGGGCTGACATCTCCGATCTAGGCTTTTCTCAAAAGCAAGTCGATGGCCTGTATTATGACGGCTCTGTGAAGCTGCCAGATGATCTAATAAGAATAGACGGTCGAACGGAAAAACTTGGAACCTTCGAGTTTCGTGCACAGTGGGGCAAATTCCAAAAATCCATCGGTTTCGATCCCAATGCCCCCTCGACATGGGATGAATGAACCACC
>NZ_JBXWQW010000050.1:0-30473 GCF_059612585.1 Ruegeria sp. YKSF57
TGCCCGCGCCACCGTGTTGATGCTGTCCAGTTGGACAAAGCCCAAGCGTTGGATCAACTCCAGCAACGACGCTCCCTTGGTCGGGCCGCTTGGCTGTTCCAGCAATGCATGCCGGTCCAGAAACAGTGCCCGGGCAGCGCGATTATCCAGCCGTTGCAGCGCCACGAACTCAGCGCCGCTTCAACGTGTCCCCATAGCTGATCTTGGGGGTCAGCGTGACGCGCGTTTCAATGTCGGTGTCCGGGTTTTCCAACCGCGCCGCGATGATCTCGGCCGCCTTGCGCCCGATTTCCAGCCGACAGGCATCCATAGTCGCCAGCCTGCGCGGCAGGCCCTGCAACAGCTCGACATTGTTGAAGCCCGCCAGCCCGATCTGACCGGGCACCTCGATGCCCTGATCCAGCAGGTACAGCAACCCACCCGCGCCGATCATGTCGTTGGAATAATAAAGAAAATCAAGCTCGGGTGAACGCTCCAGCATGGTTTGCGTCATCTCACGCCCCTTGGCCAGTGCCGAACCGCCGGAATAGAACTCGCGATCCTCTATCTCGACCCCGTTCTTGCCCAAGACCTCGGTAAACCCTTCGAAACGCTTTCTGGCCCGGTGATCCAGCGGCATCTTGGTGCCCATGAAGCCGATATGTTCATAGCCCGCTTTCAGGATCGCCTGCGCCATCTCGCGCCCGGCGCGGCGGTGCGAAATGCCGACCATCGCATCCACCGGCTTACCGTCAACATCCATGATTTCGACCACCGGAATCCCGGCGGAATCAAGCATGGCGCGGGCGGCTTCCGTATGCTCCAGCCCGGCGATGATCACACCCGAGGGCCGCCACGAGAGCATCTCGTACAGCACCTTCTCTTCCTTTTCGGGCAGATAATCGGTGACGCCCACCACCGGTTGCAATTCGGTATCTTCCAGTACCTGGTTGATGCCGGTCAGAACCTCGGGAAAGACCATGTTGGACAGCGACGGGATGATCACCGCCACCAGATTCACCCGGTTCGAGGCCAGCGCGCCGGCAATCTTGTTCGGGACATACCCAAGTTCTTTCGCTGCGGCCAGGACACGCGTGCGCGTGGCATCCGATACATCCCCCCGATTCCGCAACACCCGGCTGACGGTCATTTCGGACACGCCGGAGGCTTCCGAGACATCACGAAGGGTGAGCGGGCGTTTTGTTTCTGTAGTCACCTGGATACCTGCGCTGTTTGTTTTGCCCGATGGTAGCGCGAACGAATAGATTTGTACAACTGTCCTCAAAGGCCATGACAAGCTGAACAAAGGCGGTTACAGAGGGGCGGCGTGGCCCCGTGGCTCAACTGGATAGAGCAGCCCCCTCCTAAGGGGCAGGTTGCAGGTTCGAATCCTGCCGGGGTCGCCAAAAATATCATAATAACAATGGATTACGGAATTTCTTGACCTGTGTGGGGGTGCAAAATACCCTTACACACATGTTTCACACTTACACACATGCTTGGTGGTATTGAGATGCCCGACGAAAAGCACACGATTCTGGGCGGGAAAGTTCATGTTTACCGACGTGAGAGAAGCCGATTTTGGCAGTGCTCGACTTTCTTGAACGGCAAGAACAGGCGATCTTCCACCAAGGAAGAAAGCCTCAACCTGGCAAAAGAGTTCGCCGAGGACTGGTACCTAACCCTGCGTGGAAAAAACGCGCGCGGAGAACTGACGAACGAGCATAGCTTTGCCTTCGCGGGCGAAAAGTTCCTGCTCGAGTTTGAAGCCGACACGATGGGCCAACGGAATCCGAAATGTCTCAAGAACCATCAGAACCACATGCGGCTGCATTTGGTTCCTTTCTTTGGCAAGCTTGGGCTGTCAGAAATCACCACGACGAAAATCCAAGAGTATCGGTTGGCGCGGATGCAATCGACCTATCGCGGAAAGCACCCAGCCGCTGCTACAGTTCAAAAAGAGGTTGTGACGCTCAGAATGACATTAAAGGCCGCCGTTCGTCATGGGTGGCTGGGACACCTACCAGATTTTTCGGCGCCTTATCGTAGCTCGACAAAGGTCTCACACCGCGCATGGTTTTCGCCAGAAGAGTACAAGACGCTATACACAGCAAGCCGCGAAAATATCAAAGGCATGGTCAATCGGAAACACCGATACTTGGCGGAGCAGCTGCACGATAAAATCCTTTTCATGGCCAATACGGGCCTTCGGCCTGATGAAGCCATTCAGCTGCAATATCGAGATGTCGAAACCATCAAAGAGGGCGAAGAAGATGAAACTATCCTTGCCATCTCGGTGCGCGGCAAACGCGGCGTCGGTTATTGCAAAAGCATGCCGGGTGCCGTGCTGCCATTCCAGCGGCTGGTTGAGCGAAATAACCCTGCCCCGACCGACCATGTTTTTCCGCATGACCACAAGAAGGCATTCAACAGGTTACTGGAAGAAAACGATTTGAAGTTTGATCGAGATGGCAATCGCCGGACGCTCTATTCGCTGCGGCACAGCTACATCTCGTTCCGGCTGCTGGAGGGCGCTGACATCTATCAGATTGCCAAGAATTGCCGAACCTCGGTTGAGATGATTGAAAAGCACTATGCTGTGCATCTCAAGAACGTCATCGACGCCTCGGCGATCAATGTTCGAAGGCCCCGCCGATCCTAGAGTTTCCCTGCCTGGAACGTCCCCTAAATTTTAAAACCCCGAGAAGCTGAGTACTTTTCGGGGACATGTTTTTATCTGAGTATTCTTATATAGAAGGAAGTGCCAAATTGGCGTCTCATGCGTGCCAGCGTGGCGCATCCAGAAGTGCCAAATTGGCACTTCTAGTTTGGCCTCTTTCGTGTGGTCAGGTTCAATTCGTAAAGGTTGGACTTCCCAAGGCCACGGCGTTTGACGGTCAGGAAATCGGCATCCTCCAGCTCTTTGATCCAACGCACGACTGACCGCTTCCCCGCCCCCATGTCATCAGCCAGCTTTTCCTGCCCTGGGAAACAGTAGTCATTCTGCCACGCGTATTTGAGGAGCATCGCGTAAGTGAGTTTCGCGCCAACACTGATCTTCTGCGAGACAAGGATGAAGTTGGGCACCTGCGTAAACCCCCCTCCTGTCGAGATGATATCCCCGCCTTTCAGAACGATGTTTCGATCTTTGAGAATGGCCCCAATCAATTGCGCGTCTGTCATGGGAAAATTCTACCATGGCAGGGCCTTCGGCGCACGGGCACTACTGCACAGGACGTAATGGTTCCTGATGCGGATTCACAATCTGCGCATCCTCGTTGTCATGTTGAACAGGCGCTTTCAGAAAGGTCTGATCCGGCGCGCCGCCCAGCTGTAAAACCTGCGTTTCCAGATGACCGATATAGCGGCTCTGGCTCAGAAGATTCTTCTGCCCTTCTGCGTTCTGTTCGGTCAGGAAATCGATCTGCCTGTCGCGTACAGCCTTGTCGATTTCCAGCGAACGCAGCTCGCGGCGGAGCTCCTCAATCTCGGCGCTCACCTGCTGGTTCGCCTCGGTACGCCGAGGTTCGAACGCGTCCGCACGGGTTCGAACAGGTTCGTCTGCGGTGCGCACCGGTTCGGACGGATGCACACGGGTCTGTACCGGTTCGGACTGGGTCTGACTTTGCGCCTGAAACTCCAGTTCCGATCTGATCTTTACCGATAGAGAAGCCTTCTCAACCATCCAACGCTCGCCGGTCGGGGTTGTTTGTTTCTGGGCTTCAACATGTTCGTTCCGCGCCCAGGAGCGGATTGTCTTCTTGGTGCGATCAAGCCCCGCCTGCTGGCAGGCAATAAAGGCTTGATCGACCGTCAGCCACGTGCGTGGCGGTGTCGTATTTTCATGCATGCCTCAATCGTAGCAAGCACGGGCAGAGACGCACGCGAACTTGTCCACACGAGGGCGAACCTCACTCCTTCGACGACGCCTTCCAGCGAACCAACAACAAAACCCCGATGCCAACGAGCGCTGCCAGGATACCAAGCTGCACCCAATTGTCGGGGTTGCTGAAAAATAACTCTGTCTGTGTCGGTGGGGGATCGTAGTGAACCTCGGGTATGGTGTACTGCGCCACTGTTGCCGTAGGCAACAGGCTCATCAGGAGCATCAATCGTTTCATTGCCGCCTCCTCAACCTGCAATCCGGCAGCCTTTGCGGCGCATTATCTCTTCGATGTCCGAAAGGGTCTGGCGGCCCAGACCGCCCGTCACCGAAATCGCACCGAGTGCGGAGCGCGCAGGCAATGCCGCTGCCCGATGCTGCGAAAGCTGACTGCACGACAGGTGCTGATAGCCTTGCAGCCGCAGTTCCTGTCGCGCCTCGCGCGCATCTTCCGAGACAAAACTGTCAGGCTGCATGCACCCCGACACCAGCACCGCCGTAGCCAGAAAACTGGGAATTCGTTTCATGTTCGAGACCTCCAAACGTTACAAAACAGAGGCGCGCCACACGGGTTTTCCACATGCCCAGCGTGAAACAAAATTGGCAATTTTGTACAATGAGAAAGATCAAGGGTTTACGCGGCTTGCGAGCGTGATTCAGATGGCATAAGCTGCCGAAAGGTGGCGCAAAGCGTAAGATTTTCAATGCCTTGCAAAACGCTGAAACCGAATTGCCAATTTTGTTTCACTGCATCCAGAGCCTCTCGAACCCTTCGATCACCCTAACCCCGAGAGGTCATGAATGCTGCTTTCACATCGCCCATGCCATCCACGATGCGCCTATACGACGACAAGAGCCGACGGCTTTACATCAACGCCGATGAACGCGCGCGCTTCCTCGCGGCGGTTGACAGGGAAGAGCCAGCGGTACGAGCGTTCTGTCTGACCCTGTTCTACACAGGATGCCGCCTGTCCGAGGCCCGCGAACTGCGCTTCTCAGCCATCCAAGCCCAAGCGCGCCTCATCTCTTTCCGCAGCCTGAAAAAGCGTGGCTACCACCACATCCGCGAAATCCCGGTGCCGCCACAGCTAATCGATGCGTTCCGAGATTTGCCGCGAGAGTTGTCTCTGCCAATCTGGACAGTCTCTGGCCAGAAGGTTAGCCGAGTGACCGCCTACCGATGGATCAAACGGGTTATGGAGAAAGCAGACATCATCGGCCCCCAAGCCTCACCCAAGGGCCTGCGCCACGGCTACGGCATCCACGCCGTCCGCTCAGGCGTCCAGCTTCACATGCTGCAAAAATGGATGGGCCACGCCAGCATGACCACCACGGCGATCTACGCAAACGCGGTGGGCGATGAAGAACTGGAAATCGCTGACCGAATGTGGTGAGTATCATACAACACCGCCTCAAACAGCGTCACGTTGCCAAAGCTGCTGCGCCGCCACCTAAGGTTGCGCATCGCAATGAATAACGTACACTGAATTAACAATAATTTCGAAGAAACGAAAAATGACAGAAGAACAAAAACGAAGCCTTGAGGGGCAGCTCTGGAAAATCGCAAATGAACTTCGTGGCAAAATGGATGCCGACGAGTTTCGCGATTATATCCTTGGGTTCATTTTCTATAAGTACCTTTCCGAGAAGCAGCATATTTTTGCAAACCAACTTCTGGAAACGGAAGAAGTCAAAGATTACCCGAAGGTCACTGACCCAGAAGATCTGGCAGCCATCGAAGAAGAGTCCGTCGAGAAGCTCGGATACTTCCTGAAACCCGGCCATCTCTTCAGCGCCATCACGGCCAAAGGCAACATCAAGATCGACGAAGATGATGAAGAGGAAGCTGGTAACTTCATCCTGGCCGATATTCAAGAAATCCTGAACGCCATTGAACGCAGCACGATGGGGAATGAGAGCGAAGACGACTTCAACAAGCTTTTTGAGGACATCGACCTCGACAGCACCAAGCTTGGTCGTACCCCTTCCGCCCGTAACACCCTCATCGCGAAGGTCTTGGCGCATCTCGACAAGATCGACTTTCAGCTGCAAGACACTGACGCCGACGTCTTGGGCGACGCCTATGAATACCTGATCGCTCAGTTCGCATCGGGTGCAGGAAAGAAGGCGGGGGAGTTTTACACTCCGCAACAGGTTTCAAAAATCCTCGCCAAAATCGTAACAGCTGGGAAAAAGAAAGTCCGCTCCGCTTACGATCCGACCTGTGGGTCTGGGTCGCTCCTGCTTCGTATCGCCAAAGAATCAGAAGTAGGCGAGTTCGCGGGCCAAGAGCTGAACCGCACCACCTACAACCTCGCGCGGATGAACATGATCTTGCACGACGTGCATTATCGCAACTTCGACATTCGCCAAGAGGACACCCTCGAAGAGCCTCAGCACCTCGACAAGCAGTTCGAGGCTATCGTTGCCAATCCGCCGTTTTCGGCCAAATGGAAGGGCGCGAACAATCCTTTGAATGAATCCGACGACCGTTTCAGCCAGTACGGGAAAATCGCCCCCAGCTCCAAGGCCGACTTCGCCTTCGTGCAGCACATGATCTACCAGCTTGCCGAAAACGGAACCGCAGCCATCGTTCTGCCGCATGGCGTTCTATTCCGTGGCGCAGCAGAGGGCGTGATCCGTGAATACATCATCAAGGACATGAATTATCTCGATGCTGTCATCGGGCTCCCGCCGAACCTTTTCTATGGCACCTCAATCCCAGCCTGCATCCTGGTGCTGAAAAAATGCCGCGTGCATGACGACAACATCATGTTCATCGATGCGAGCGCTGAGTTTGAAAAGGTCGGCAATCAAAACGCACTGACAGACGATCACGTCCGCAAGATTGTCGAAACCTATGAGCGCCGCGAGCCGGTTGAGAAATACGCATATCCTGCACCGCTGAGCGAGGTGGCCGAGAATGGCTATAACCTCAATATCCCGCGCTATGTGGATACGTTTGAGGAAGAGGAAGAGATTAACCTCAGCGCTGTCGCAACTGCCTTGCACGCCCTCGAAAACGACATGAAAACCACCGACAAAACCATCGCCGGCTTCTGCGATGAGCTCGGCATTAAAGCACCGTTCACGCTATGAGTGGGGGAGTAGAGAACACACCGAAGCTGCGGTTTCCTGAGTTTTCAGGGGAGTGGAAGGGCGCTGATCTAGGTGAACACGTAGACCTATTAACAGGATACCCATTTAAGAGCTCCGACTATTCAGAGAACGCATCAGACATCCGTTTATTACGCGGTGATAATGTGGTTCAGGGAAAAATCCGTTGGGACGATGCCAGATTTTGGCGAGAGAACCAAAAGGAGGGCTTAGAACGATTTCGGCTCAAAGAGAACGATTTCGTGATCGCTCTTGATCGTACGTGGGTTAAGGCAGGGATTAAGGCAGCGCCCATTAAGAAAGAAGACCTGCCATGTCTTTTGGTTCAGCGAGTGGCTCGAATTCGAGCGCTAGAGACAATGGATCAGGGCTTTCTGATCTGTATTTTCCAGTCTTACCGTTTTGAAAGTATGACGAAGACGTCAAAAACTGAAACCGCTGTGCCGCACATAAGTCCGAAAGACATACGCGAGTTTCAGGCGCATGTTCCTAAGCTCCCCGAACAACAAAAAATTGCGGCGTTTCTTGGGGCGGTGGATGAGAAGATCGGGCAGTTGACGCGCAAAAGGGCGCTTTTGGAAGACTACAAAAAGGGCTGCATGCAACAGCTCTTCACCCAAAAACTCCGCTTCAAAGACGATCAGGGCAACGACTTCCCTGATTGGGAGGAAAAACCACTGTACTCATTCTTGACGGAAACCAAGAATAAGAGCGAAGGCGCTGAACCCGTCTTCTCTGTTTCTGTGCACAAGGGCTTGGTGGATCAAGTCGAACATTTAGGCCGCAGCTTTTCTGCCGCCGATACGGATCATTATAATCGCGTAGAGCCCGGAGACATTGTTTACACAAAGAGCCCTACCGGAGACTTTCCATTTGGCATCGTGAAACAAAGCCGGATCGACAAAAACGTGATTGTTTCTCCGCTTTACGGCGTGTTCAAGCCCGAGACCCCATGGCTTGGATATTGGCTGCACGTTTACTTTGAATCTCACGTTAACACTGGAAACTACCTAAGACCCATCATTCAGAAAGGCGCAAAGAACACGATAAATATCACAAATGCGACGTTCCTCTCGGCGTCTCTGAAGGTACCAGTTGATCATGACGAACAACAAAAAATAGCTGATTTCCTATCCGCCATCGACGCCAAGATCAGCCTCGCCGCCGATGAGCTGAGCGCTGCCCAAGATTTCAAAAAAGGCCTTCTTCAACAGATGTTTGTATAGGAATTGCATGGCAACACGTATCCCAACCACAGAAGAGTTCGCCGCCTATTCAGGGGCGCATACGCACGCGCTTTGGCGTGATACAGGCGATGACTGGTGCTGTCCTGTGTGCAGGCGCTCTAAATTCCAGATTATGACGTGGACAAAGCGTCAATCTGGGTGGGGATGGTTGGCACCTCTATGCGAACAGGTTGATAAGCTGAATTGGCCATTTGGCGATCAACGGTTTCCAGAAACGATCATTTGCCAGCACTGCAACCGCGCTGGTTACAATGCGCAACGAAAGCTGGGTTTGCATGCCGATTTCCGGTTTTCGCCGACGGAATTATCGAGGTTTGTTTCGGCCAATCCCCATGAGCGGGCCACATATGATTTAGTCGTCGCTGACCGCGTTGTTTCCGAGCTGCGGGCGGCTGGAGTTAGCCCTTTGTGATAGAATTGTGTTGTTTATGACGACAGACCCCAAGACATGGAAATCCATAGATGAACAGATCGACATCCTCGCCGCGCGCGGGATGGGGTTTGAGGATGTTCCAGCCGCGCGCAAAGCCTTGTCGCGGATTGGGTATTATCGGCTCAGCGGCTATTCGCATCCATTCCGCAAGCGGGACGGGGATGGCGACATTCTGGATGACTTCGCGGATGGCACACAGTTTTCAGACATCCTTGCGCTGCTCGATTTTGACAAGGCGTTGCGGCTCTTGTTTCTGGAGGCGATGGAAACCGTCGAGTTGGCTCTGCAATCACAGATCGCCTACATCATGGGCGAACGTGACCCGCTGAGCTATATGAAGCTCGACCACCTCAACAGTGAATTCGCCACGAAAGTAGATCGCAACGCAGAACTTCCCCGATTTGATCTCTGGCAAGACAAGCACGCCAAGCAGCGGCATGCCAACCGCAACAAGCCTTTTATCAAGCATCATGAGGGGCGCGATTTGCCGATATGGGTTTCGGTTGAGATTTGGGACTTTGGCATGCTGTCGCGGTTCTATGCGATGATGAACCTGCGCGACCAACAAAAGCTCTGCCAGCCATTCGGCATCTCAAAAACCCGCATGTTGGGGGATTGGCTGCGTGCGTTCAGCTACTTGCGCAACATCGCGGCGCATCATGCACGGATTTGGAACGTCAATGTGTTGGTACGTGGGGACGTGCCACCTGCCTGGACACAGCTGAAGGCTTTGAAGAATAACGAGCCGTTCCTGTACTTCTGTCTAGCGGCGCGTATGATCAAGGTGCTTTGCCCTGACAGCGACTGGCCCAAGCGCTTTGCCGAAGCGTTGAAAACCTTTCCTGATCCTGAGAATGGTCAGGTCAGGCTGGACAGCTTTGGTATCATAGAGGGGTGGGAGGAATGGCCATTCCTGAAATAAAAAGGCGACACCGATGGGTTTCCCCAAGACAGTGCCGCGCCTATTGCCCTCAATTTAACAAACCAATCCTTAATGTCAAGTTACCGTAACGAGCCCTTATGACCACACAAACAGAACAACAACTCGAAGATGCCCTGATCGCCCAACTGCAAACGCTTGGTTGGGATCGTGTGGTGATCAAGGACGAAGCAGAGCTCGTCGCCAATCTGAAGGCCCAGTTGGAGCTACACAACAAGGTCACGTTGTCGGAAGCTGAGTTCAAGCAAATCCTCAACCAGCTGTCGCGCGGGAACATCTTTGAGAAAGCCAAAACCCTGCGCGAGCCCAAGCTCAGCTATCGCCGCGACGACGGCAAGACGGGCTACATTGAGCTGATCAACCAAATCCAGTGGTGCAAGAACCGCTATCAGGTGACCAACCAGATCACCATGGAGGGGAAGTACACGAACCGCTACGATGTGACGCTTTTGGTGAATGGCCTGCCTTTGGTGCAGATCGAGCTCAAGCGGCGCGGTCTGGAGATGAAAGAGGCCTTTAACCAGACCAATCGCTATCATCGGCACAGCTTTTCGGCTGGCCTTGGCCTGTTCGGTTTTATCCAGCTGTTTGTCATCTCAAACGGGGTGAATACCAAATATTACTCGAACAATCCTGTCGAGAAACGCGACTTCAAGCAGACGTTCTTCTGGGCTGATGAGGACAATAAGAAGATTGCGCAGCTCAGCGATTTTGCGAGTGCCTTCCTTGAAAAATGCCAGCTGAGCAAGATGATCACCAAGTACATCGTGTTGCACGAAGGGGATCAAATCCTGATGGCGCTGCGGCCCTATCAACATTATGCGGTCGAACGCATTGTGGAGCGGGTACATAACAGCACCAAGAACGGCTACATCTGGCATACGACAGGGTCGGGAAAAACACTGACGTCGTTCAAGGCGGCACAAATCCTGACCCAAAGCCCTACGGTTCACAAAGTTGTCTTTGTGGTGGATCGCAAAGACCTGGATTTTCAGACCATCCGAGAGTTCAATGCCTTCCAAGAGGGGAGTGTAGATGCCACCAACAACACCGCAACGCTGGTCAAGCAGTTTGCTGATGACACGCCGTTGATCGTCACCACGTTGCAAAAGCTGAATACGGCAATCAGCAACAAACGGCATCTGGGCACGATGGATGGCCTGCGTGACAAACGGATGGTGTTCATCTTTGACGAATGTCACCGCAGCCAGTTCGGGGACACCCACAAGCGGATCACCGAGTATTTCCAGAACGTTCAGATGTTTGGTTTTACCGGCACACCGATTTTCGCAGACAATGCGGCCAAGAACGCATTGGGAAAACGAACAACCAAAGACCTCTTTGGGGAATGCTTACACAAGTATGTCATCACCGATGCAATCCGAGACGAAAACGTCCTGAAGTTTTCAGTCGAATACATTCGCACCGTCAAAAGGCGCGATCAGATCGACGACATCGAGGTCGAGGCGATTGACACCGCAGAGGTGATGGAAGCACCTGAGCGGTTGGATCGGATTACAGACTACATCATCGCCAACCATGGGCGAAAAACGCACAATCGCGATTTCACGGCCATCATGTGCGTCTCAAACGTCAAAAGCTTGATTGCCTACTACGAGCTCTTCAAAGCCAAGAAGGAAGCGGGTGAGCATGATCTTAAAATCGCGACGATCTTCTCGTATCAAGCCAATGAAGACGACGCGGATGCAGACGGCCTGGGCGACAGCGACGATCTGCCGGATGACAACAGGCCGGTGAATGCCCACAGCCAAGAAAAGCTTGATGAATACATTGCCGACTATAACGCGATGTTTGGCAGCAATTATTCGACCAAAGACAGCAAGCTTTTCTACGCTTACTACAAGGACATCGGCAAAAGGGTAAAGGCACGCCAGATTGATATCCTGCTCGTCGTGAATATGTTTCTGACCGGCTTCGACAGCAAAACTTTGAACACCATCTATGTCGACAAGAACCTCAAGTTCCATGGGCTGCTGCAGGCGTACTCACGCACCAACCGGATAAAGGGCTCGAAAAAGAGCCAGGGTAACGTGGTCTGTTTCCGCAACCTCAAATCCGCGACGGATAAGGCCATCGAACTCTTCGCCAATAAGGACGCTCAAGAAGAAATCATCCTGGAGCCTTACGAAGACTACCTCAAGAAATTCGAAGATGCGGCGCACAACCTTTTAGCGATTACGCCTGATTTGGACAGCGTTGACGATTTGTTGACCGAGGAAGATGAGCTGCGGTTCATTCAAGCCTTCAGGGAGCTGCTCCGGGTCAAGAACGTGCTCGATTGCTTCACCGAGTTTAGCTTTGACCACCTGCCGATAGACGAACAGCTTTTTGCGGATTTCCGAAGCAAATACCTGGATTTGTACGACAAGGTGCGCACTGAACGCGCGAAGGAAAAGGTTTCTATCCTTGATGACATCGACTTCGAGGTTGAGCTTATCAGCCGCGACAAGATTAACGTCAGCTACATCATCAGTCTCCTGCGCGACATGCAAAACCGACCCGAACCTGAGAAGGCAAAGGCGAAAAAGAACATCATGGATGTCCTTGACGGGGAGGCGCAGCTTCGCAGCAAGAAAGAGCTTATTGAGCGGTTTATTTCCGATCATTTCCCGGACATGCCCGCCAGAGCTGATGTTGGCTCTGAATTCCACAATTACTGGGAGGCCGAAAAACAAAAAGCTCTCGCAAAATTGGCTGAGGAAGAAAATCTGAAATCAGACGGCCTCAGCAAAGTGATTGGTGATTATCTCTTTACCGAACGCACCCCGATGCGCGACGACGTAATTGCCATTCTCAATGAACGACCGTCCTTGAAGCAACGCGGCACGATTGCGGAACGGGTGACCGCCAAGATCAAAGCATTTGTTGAAACGTTCCTCGATGGCGTCGATTAAGAAAAGCCACCTTTGCGGGTGGCTTTTGCCTTCAATCTGCCGGGTTCCAGATGAGGGCGAACTCATCTTCGGTGTCGGGTTTCTTGCCGAGGTTGGCGTAGATCGTGCGTGGCCCGAACTCAGGCGCGGCGAGCGACAGGGAGATGTATTCATTGCCGTTGGTGCGGTTCTGGCGTTTCCAGCCACCGCCGAGCTCGACCTCATCCGCCATCACCCGAAAGTCGGGCATGGCGTCGTTGAATTTCTCAACGGGGATGATCTGGATGTCACGGCGGATCGACAGAGTGGCGAGACGGCCTTTGTAGGAACCGTTTGGCAAGAGTTTCACATGACCAATGGCTGGCATTGGGGTCTCCTTTTCAACATGTTGGGGGAAAGATCGATGCGCGGATTATACCATAGGAAAAGCCCGCGCCGGTGATGTCCGGCGCGAGCTTGTGGCGGGCCACTGGCTCAGTTTTCATAGGTCAAATAGATCGCCTTGGCGGCGGCTCTCGACGTAGTGCTGCCAATTTTTGCTTTGCGCGGCGTGTTCAAGCCATGCGGCCACATAGGCGACATGGGTTTCGAACCCTTTCAGCTCGACCATCGGCATGAAGTGCGATTTGTAGCCGGTCTCGGTGATGGGTAACCGCTCGGCGCATCGCAGCTCGATGTGGCAAAACCCTTCAATCGGATGGGCATATTTGCAGCTGACCTGAAACTCGATGCCGCGCCAGGTAAGTGTCGCGGTTTCCATCCGCTCCATCAGTATTCCTGGGCGAGCATGATGGTCAGCACGCGGCAGGTTTTGGTCAGATCGCTTGGGTCTTCTGAACCAAACTGCAAATCTGCATCGTAATAATCCACCTTCCAGAACACCTTTTCGCCCCGGAATTCAAAGGCCCCAAAGCTGTGATCGTGGTATGGATCATTGTCTTCGCTGAAGTCGTCAAAGCTGCGCACCGCCTCAAAGAGCGCGGGAAGATGCTTGTTTGGCTCGGCCTCATCATCGCAGAGCGTCTGAATGCCCGAGGTCATCATGACCTGACCGGGCACGCCCGAGGGCATTGGCATCGCCTTGCGGAAACGGTCGTTCTGCTCGCGAATTGTTGCTGTTTTCTCTTCCATATTTCTCTCCTCGCAGGGCACGTCCGAGGGATTCGGGCGCGTCCATCGAGGCAGAAGGGAAGCGGTCAGCAGGGAAGGATCAGCTGCGCGCATTTTATCATGGGCGCGCGGGTCGCCCAAATTTCGCTGCCCAGTCATTGCGGCGATCCGAGCGAGCCGATGGCAGCCAGGACTGACATAAGCTCCAGCTGGCTGCGCACGTCGAACTTGGCGTAGAGATTCGAAAAGGCCTCGCGCACGGTTTGCGGCTTGAGGCGCGTGCGGTCGGCAATCTCGGCCAGGCTGAGCCCCTGGCTGAAATGTTCCAGCAAATCGAGCTGGCGCGGGGTCAGATCGAA
Source organism: Ruegeria sp. YKSF57 (assembly GCF_059612585.1). Taxonomy (NCBI): domain Bacteria; kingdom Pseudomonadati; phylum Pseudomonadota; class Alphaproteobacteria; order Rhodobacterales; family Roseobacteraceae; genus Ruegeria; species Ruegeria sp. YKSF57. Next base: position 13,963 of record NZ_JBXWQW010000050.1, read on the forward strand.
GACACCTGCCAAAAGACCAAAATCGGCAGGCTGTGCCTCGAATGGATGGAAGCTCACAAGGCAATGACTGGGGCATTGCCAGGGGGAGAGATGCAGGCCCAAGGGCGCGGAAATGCAGCCATCATCGGCACGGATCATATGCTCGCCACCTGCCGACAGCACCCGCCGAATGGCGATGCGGAAGGCGCGCGATTGCGTGTTGGACAGAAGACCTACGCGCCGCGTCGAAGACAAAAGCGCCGGATGGGCTTTCAACATATCTTCGGCGGCTGGCGAGGCCTGCAAGATGTTTGCCTGAAGGTCGATCACTGCGACCGCCAGATTGAAGCGCCCGGCCAGATCGAGCCCCGCCCGCATGCAGGGGCAGCGCTCTGGGCGCGTCCTTGCTGATATGCGGTGCGGGTGTTCCAAATCTCGCGCTCCAAAATGCGGGGCCGTTGGGCCAATTCCACATCTTGCTGGCATGGGATGCAGGCCACGCCAAAACAGCGCAGCCGAAGCGCAACCGAAACTTTGCGCGTAACTTATTGAAAAGGTTTAAAAAGAAAATCAGCTATCGGACGTAAAGCCTTCGGCCTGCACATAAAAGGTCTGGGTTGTGACCTCACCCTCGACCACCAAACGCACCACATAGGTGCCCACTTGCAGCACACCGGGACGCCAGAAGGTATAGCCCGGCCAAGCCTCGTCATTGAAGCTGGTGCGCCCTGCAACGCGCTCGCCATTATGTATCCACCAGCGTTCAAACGGGACGCCATGTTCGACGCCGTTGAAATCGAAGCTCAGGAAGACCTCATCCACGCCATGCACAAAGACATCGACATGTTTGGTGCATTTCTTGGTGGCGTCATCGAAATAGGCAGCATCGCAGATGCGCATGTTCTCCACCGGCGCGCCCGCGTCGGCAGAGGACATCAACATAACGCCGCCCAGGGCAAGGAGGGTAATGCCCCCAAGCGCGGCCATCACAATGCGCCCGCGTGACGCCTTTGGGGGCTCAGCCTCTGCCTGCGCCTCTGGCGCCAAAGCTGGCTTTTCCTTTTCCCGGCGCTTTTCCTCTTTGCGGGTATCGATCAGCGCCTCATACCATTCTTTGCGCAAGGCATCATCGCCACCCGCAATCAGGGCACTGAACTTCCGCAGATTATCAGGGGACGGCATATGTGTGCGGGAATGCCAGTTTTCGATTGAGCGCTTGTCGGGGCTGCCATCAAAGGCAATCTCAAGGGACGTCGCCGTCCAGCTTTGGCTGGTGCCGTCCTCGTGCAACTCGTTGCCAAGGCCACGCACCCAGATAAAATCAAACAATTCCCAAAAACTTGCCCCCTGGGGTGGCGGAGCGACGTTCTTTTCTTTCGTCAATGCTCCCTCCCTTGACCACTGACACCAATAAAACTGCCTGAAAATAACAATCTATGCGCGAGTTTCAAATCTTTTTGCTCTCAGTCACACCTGCCGACACCTGTCGGGTGTGAAAGCGCAAAACCTGCCCGATCCTTTTCAAACGACTGACAAAGGAGAAAGCACATGCAATTCGAAGTCACCGGTAAGCGGGAAGAGCGCGAAGGGTTCATCATCAAAAAGCCTGTTTATCTGGCGCGCGCAAACATCCACTTCAACGATGAAGAATACGAGGTTCTTCAGAAAATGGGCAAAGACAAGGAATGGGCGGAATATCCGCTTGGTGAATGGCAGATGACGCCAAAGCATCGCCGCCCGTTTTCAATGTCCATGGCGCAGTCCTGGTCGAAGAAAACCAAATCCATCGAATTTGGAATTCGCACCGGCCTTCCCGAGGAGCGGGAGATGCAAATTCGTGAGGCGCGTGACATCGCCACCAACCTCAAACAAGTCCTCGAAGCGCGGATGTCGGCGCTGAACGCCTCGGATGAGGACATCCTGGAAGAGATCTGAGCCGATGTCGGACAATGAACTTGCCGCCAAAATGGCGGTCATCGGTGCGGTAGTGATTGGGATCGTCGCCTTGGGCTATGTCATCGTCTTCGCCGTCGCGCCGATTTTTGTTGTGGCCTCGATCATCGATTTCGGGTTTCGCCAGAAATACAATGAAAAGCTCGATGCCATCAAAGGCAGCGATGAGTTGGATCAGGGGCCGGACATCTTGCGCTTTGAGGCGCGCATGCATGAAGGACGGATCGTCGCGGCGTGGTTCGCCGAACTGCCCAATGGATCGCAACTCGACATCTACCGCCTGACAGGCTCTGGCGGTGGATCGATTGACGAGATTGCAGCGCGGGGCACCTGCGTGCTGTCCACGGGGCGAGAAGTGACCTCGGATCGCTCAGAAGCCTTCTACGACGATGGGTTGCCGCATGGGGTCTACTACTATGTGCCCGTGGCCTCGGGTCTGCGGATCAAGAAAGACCCGCTGCCCTATAGCTTCCTGAGCTTTGCGCGGGAGCTGCAATTCATCACCCGCAAGTCCCATGTTGCGGTCAGAGGCGAAGCCTGCCGGGTAGATTTTGCGCCCGAAGAGCCAAAGGCGCTGCCCGATACCCGCGATGACGCCAGCAAGCTCAAGGATGAGGTTCTGGAGGTGATCAAGGGGCGCAAAAGGCAGGATGCGCAGCTTGATGCGGCCATCCTGAAAATCCAGCAGGATGACGACCTGACCGAAGACGAAAAGGCGGAAGCCATCGAGCTGATGGAAACCCGCGCGGCCAGCATATGAAAAAGCCCGTCCCTATAGGGGGCGGGCTTTTGTGCCTGTCAGGCAAGCTTTGTCTCTTGGGCAAAGCGTTTGAGCGCATCTGCCAGATAGTCCAGCGTCAGTTGATCGCGATCCGGGGAAAACGCCAGCGTGGTGTCCCAGGCAGTAACCAGCGTCTCGCAGTGACGCAGCAAAATGCTGCGGGCCTGCGGATGCTGGCACCAACGCGATTTGGATTTGCTCTGCACGATGATCTCGCCGAAAAGCACGGCAAAATCTTCACCGGTGTTGAGCGTCGCGATGCGCGCGCGCACCCAGGGCAGATCGACATTCCATTCGGCAAAATCCAAGAGAAGCGTGATGTAGTTGTAAGGGCCATGGATCGGAAACCCGATGGTTGCGGCCTTGCCTTTGGCAGGGGAGAGAACAGTCATGGTGACCTCCGTGGTGTCATGAAGGGAAGGAACCGGCTCTGTGAGCAAGCTCCCGCCCCGCCACGACCGGGGGTCACATGTCCAGTATAACACGCGCAAGGCGGCAATTCCCGAAACTCGATCTGGTGCTGGGCACGGTTTCCGAAGACGTTGTGAACGGGTTGGGAGAAAAAATTGAAGCTCCACCCATCATCGCACCGCTGAACGCCCGCCAGCGGCATATGCATATCGTAGGCTCTAACGGCTCAGGAAAAAGCCGGTTCATGCGCACGCTCATTCAGCAAGACATTCAGGAAGGGCGCGGGCTCTGCCTCATTGATCCGCATGGGACGCAATGTGCGGATGTGCTGGCGTGGCTTGGAAACCGTCCACGCCTCGCCAAACATCGCAAAGTGCGGCACTTCAAGATCGGCAGTGGGGAAGAGGTGATTGCTTTCAATCCACTGCAGACCGATGACCCACGCCATGCCAGCGCCACGGCCAAGCGGGTCTCGGACGCCATTGGCAGGTTGTTTTCGAAAGAGGAATTGCGACACCAACCGCTGACGCAGGAGGTCTTGGTGCTCTTGCTTATGACGCTTGCGGAAACAGGGCTGACCCTGGCGGATTACCCGCTGCTGCTCAACTATCAGAACCGCCCCGATGTCGAGCCTTTGCTTGACCAGCTCCAGAGTACGGCAGCACGAGAACAATGGAAGATGCTGCGCGCCTATAAGGCGTCCGAGTTCACGGACTACGTCTCCAGCGTCTCGCGGCGGTTATTCACGCTGATGTCCAACCCCGTAATTGAAACCTGCTTTGGTCAGGCAGAGGCGACCATCGATTTGCGCCGCGCGATGGACGGTGGGGAAGTGCTGCTGTTTGATTTGAGCGATACGGATATCTTTGACGCGGAATCCGCGCAGCTCTTTGGGCTGCTCTTGATGTCGAGCCTCTTCACGCAGTCGAAGCTCAGAGACAACACCAACCCCTATTTCCTCTATGTCGATGAAAGCCATCGGTTCCTGTCGGGCTCGAACCTTGCCGAGATATTCGAAGAATGCCGCAAATACGGGCTGCACATGGTGCTGGCGCATCAGAACCTTGGGCAGCTTAGGGATGCGGGCGACCGGGTGTTTTCAACGGTTGTGAATGAGGCGGACATCAAGGTGGTGTTTTCCATCAAGGAGCCGGATGACGCCGAATACCTCGTGCGGCTTCTCTATCGCGGCGGCGCGATTGACCCCAACCGCATCAAGGATGTGCTGACCAAGCCCACAGTGGTGGGCTATGCCATCGACTACCTAGAAGCGCAGTCGGAAAGCACCTCACTGGTGAAGGGAAGTGGCAGCAACGATATTTCGGGCAGCGCCATCAGCCTCACGCCCGACGGCGGCATGCTGACAACGCCGACCGAGCTCGGCCAGGTCAGCTCGAACTCATCCACGACACTGGACACACGCGCCAGCGGCACAGCGTCCAGCCGGTCGCGGTCGCAAACCCTGATGCCTGTCATGGAAGACCGCCCCGGCGGCACTTGGAGCGTCGAAGACCAGGTGTTTGTTCTGGCGGATGAGATTGCCAGTCTGCCGCGCCAGCATGGCGTGGTCAGCATCGGCGGGCGCATCAACATGAAATTCCGTGCGCTCGATGCACCCGATGAACATATCGGCGCACGCACACTGGCGGCGTTTCTGGAACGGTTACGAGACGAAAATCCCTATCTCGTGCCCGTGGGCGGCATCAGACCAAAGCCCGCGCTGCCCGCAAAAAGACCTCCCGAGGAGTCAGACTTTTGGGGGTAGCGGGGCGATTTGACAACTTCCCGAAAATGTCGCGGAATATATCTCTCGCGACATCCAGGCAAAAACGCCTCGGCTTTGGCGCAAGGCGTTCTTGTGGTATTCTAATGGGTGGAAGCCTTTGACCAGAGTGTCACGTGCCGCCCGAATACTTGGACTGATATTTGGGTAAAGCGGTGAACCCGGCTTTCAAACAAAACGTAGAAATCGTGCTGATAGATTGAAGGCGCGATTTTTGTTTTGACGCTTCGGGTCGCATCCGCGTCCGGAGCATAGCAGCTGTCAATCGTGTTCGAGGTCGGAAAAATCATATCGTTCATGGGTTAGCTATCAATCGACGAAATCCTGCGTCAGGCGCTCATCCGGGCCTCGCTCGAATGTGTGGTCACATTTGTAGCAGCTGATTTCATAGATGACGTCACGCAGCTTCAGGAATTCGAGGAAACTATCATCGCTGACCTCGGCTCTGTAGACCTCGCAGCGTGTCGCCATGAAGCGGGTTGACCCGCAGACAGCGCAGGGCGTCATATTGCCCTTTACATCTTTACTCATAAGCTGATGGCGTTAGCGGCCTCGGCGTCTTCTGCCATCTGATGCAATGACACGGTTGGACGGAAATAAAGGTCACGCTCCACGGGCAGACCCAGCTTTCCCCGAACGGTTTCCAGCTCGCGCAGGCTGACGGTTCCAAACTCTTGAAACCCCAGCCCCAGGTCGCACCATCCGTAAAGGATGACATCGCCCTCAACCTCCTCCCCGCTTACCAGCACCCAGGTCGCCCCTGCGTCTGGTGTAAACAAGCGCAGCACAGGCACCATGTCGAGCCGGTTCATCCCCATCTGGCTCAGCTCTTCATTGGCAATCAGGTCTTGTAAAATCTCTTTTGGTATCAGTTTGTTCATAGTCGTAACGGTTAATGAATAATGGAGAAATCCTCCTCCCCGTAGACCTGCCCACATATAACACAGCGGATGTTTGTCACTTCCGCATCCTCCCAAATGTGCATGTAAAGCTCGCGGTCGTCTTTTCTGAATTTGCACAACTGGCGCACTGTTTGGGTCACCTCGATACCAGTGTCGCAACATGGTTTGAAATCTGGCCCTCTCCCCTCCCGCACCTGTAAATCTGTCATAGCGTTTCGTGTTATCGCTTTTCGTAATCCGCAGAATTCTCGCTTCTGCGTTAGCAGGGCAAAGAGCCCGCCAGACATCTTGCTGTCAAAGGCAGCGCAGCGAACTTGATGGCAAGATTTGGTGGGTATCGTCGAACTGCCGCAGAAGAGAGAAAAGAAAAACGCACCTCTCAGGGTGCGGGATCAGGCGCGCCACGCGCGACCTTATTCCAGGCTCACCGGGTCGCCGTTCCCATTCGCCCAATCCAGCATTGCCTCGGGCGATCTTCCCTTCTCGGCGAAAAGGTACAAGCCAGCCGGTGCGCTGTCCCCCACTTCCGCCTGAAAGGCCTCTTGCATGTTCTTCACGCGCTCGCGCCCCGTCGTCACCGTCAGCACGCGAAAATTCTTGATGCCGAATTGCTCGGTATGCAGCTTGCGCTCAAACGTGTCGGCATAGGAATGCAGCTTACGCGCAAAGCTGGTCTGCTTCAAATCGCGCCGCGTGATGGGCATCGTGCCCCTGTCGATCTCGACAAAGAAATAGGCTCTGTTCTTCCCCTCTGGCCTGTCCAGATACTGCAGACCAAAGACCGCATCGGGCACGATGGCCAGCTCCTGCCACGCATTGTTCCAATGCACCCGCGTTTGCCAGCGAAACGGGTATTCGCGGCGGCGGGTGTTCTGCGGCGAGGCAGCAAGAATCGTCTCGCGCGGGATGATCTCGATGTTCCCCGCTGCACGACAAGCCAGCTCCATCGCCACCATAAAATCGGCAATGCCGAGCGTATGCTCGACAAACTTCTCCTTCACCCGCCGGTTCTTTTCCGTCCAGTAGACATCCGGCAGGCGAAGCTGAAACCGGTCAGCAAGAAGATCAGCGCCCGCATTGCCAAGCGCATAGACCATCGGGCGTTTGTCGGCATAGGCCATGGTGAGCATCTGCGCCTTGGGCCGGTCAACATATCCCGCATCAAAAAGCTCCCGCAGCCTGCGCGTGATCCCCTGGCGGCTTGCAGTCTGCGTCAGCGCCATGAGGTGATCGGTGGTCAGAAACCGGTGATGTTCCAACGCACGAATGATGGCGACATCGCGGTCGGTGAGTTCGATATTGGACGGCTTGGCGCGTTTGAAGCGGGATCGTTTGGGCATGCAACCATTTTACCAGACCGAACACTCATTGCTGCCAACGGGTGTTGGGTCCGGCCCTTAGCTGACTTTCACCAAACCAAAGATACCGCATTGCAGCGTTGCCAAAGCGGACTTTGGTTAACTGCACCGAACTTTAATCAGCTGTTCTGAAGTTTCGAATTCTGACACTGGTCAGGCGCAAGTCATTCGCGTCTTTCAGACCATCCCCTCCTGAATGAAGTTGGCGCTTCGCCGTAGCGTTTCTTGAATCGTACCGTAAGTTGGGTAGCGCTGCTGAAGCCTGTAGCTGCCGCAATTTCTGCAACCGCCATCTCGGTCTCGCTGAGCAATGCGTAAGCCCTCGCGACGCGCAGTTCGATGTAAAATTGCACAGGTGAAATTTCGACATACTTTTGGAAGAGACGCTCCAACTGACGACGCGATATCTGTACGGCTTCTGCTATTTCAGAGATATCCAAAGGCTCTTCCAGGTTTTCGTGCATGATCTGCATGGCATTGATCAGGTATTGGTTGCGGCTGCCCAGGGCCACCGAGAAGGCTGATTTCTGAAGCGTTTTGCTGTTGTTGGATCGGAAGTGGATGCACATGTCCGATACGATGACCGCCAGATCGTTTCCGAAGTCGGATTCGATCATGTCCAACATCATGTCAGTTGCGGCACTTCCACCGCCACATGTCATGAGTTCGTTGTCGATTTCATACAGGTTTGCCGATGGCTCCAGATCGACAAAATTTTCGACGAAAGCCGGGTGGTTTTCCCAGTGCAATGTGAACCTTTTCCCTGACAGTACCCCGGCCTTCGCAAGGGCAAAAGCGCCCGTGCAAATACCACCCAAATTACAGCCAAAGGTTCTCTGTCGACTGATCCACGACAGGACTTTGGGGTTTGTACTCTCCGCCGGTTCAATGCCTGAGCAAACAAATAGCCGCGAGGATCGCGGAAGATTGCGCAATGCAAAATCCGGCGTTATTTCAATCCCGTTCGAACACGAAACCGGAGTTCCGTCTTCGGTGATCAGAAACCACTTGTACAGTTCTTTGTTTGTGACCTGATTGGCAATCCTCAGTGGTTCCACTGCGGCGCTAAAGGCCAGCATGGTCAGCTTTGGCAACAGCAGGAAGTAGATTTCCCTGGCTGATCCATCATAGTCTATTCGATAGCTGGCCGCGCCTTTAGGGACAAAGTTTCTCGGGTCCATATCTCTCCTCCCAGTATCGACCAAGACGGATGAAGGGCACCAACACCTGTTGCGGTGTTGGTGCAGAACGGTCAGGTGGTCATCTGCGCAACAGGCTCACCGCTTTCTTCCCACGAACGGATCTCATCTTCACTCGCTTTCGGTGAGAAGAGCCCTGTTATGGCATAGATGATACCGATGACCGGCGACAGCCAGCAAGCAAATGCGAGGGGGATATACAGCAGGTTTTCGAAGTTCCCGTCCGCGATCCCCAAGCCAAGTGCCGTGATGACAAAGGCGCCACCCGCATTCCACGGGATCAGAGGGGACACCAGCGTTCCGCCCTCTTCGACGGCCCGGGACAGGTTCAACGGGGAATAGCCCATCGCGCGATAGACCGGCGCATACATTCGGCCTGGCAGTGCAATCGACAAGTATGGGTCGCCCGCAACGGTATTGGTGGCGACAGATGTCATGATAGCCGAGATCTGTATTCCACCGAACGTCTTCACTTTCGAGATGACAACTTTGATGATGGCCTGAAGACAGCCCACGCGCTCAAGCGCTCCGCCAAAACCCAGGGCCAGCAGCACCAGTGAAATCGTCCACATCATCGACTGAATACCTCCGCGGTTCAGCAGGGGATCGATCTCCGGAACACCAGTATCAATCGAGTATCCGCTGTTGGCGAAGGTGAACGTCTCATGTAGCCCGGCCCCCTGACAGAAGATAGCCATGATGCCGCCCGCAACGGCCCCTGCAAACAACGATGGGATCGGAGGTTGTTTCATGACGGCTAATACGATGACCAGGACAGCCGGAAACAGCATGATTGGCGAAATCCAGAACGCATCATCCAATGCAGTCGTAATTGCGTGAATGCGGTCAAACGAAACCTGAGACGTGTCAATCAGAGTGAACCCGACGACAAAGTAGATCACCAGCGCGATCAGCATCGAAGGAACTGTCGTTGGGAGCATATTGCGAATGTGGTCGAACAGATTGGTCCCTGTCACTGCTGGGGCCAGGTTTGTCGTGTCCGACAAAGGCGAGATTTTGTCTCCGAAAAATGCGCCAGAGACCACCGCCCCCGCAGTCCAATACATTGGGATACCAAACCCGGCACCGATCCCCATCAGCGCCAGGCCGACCGTGCCAGTTGTTCCCCACGAGGTGCCCAATGAAACAGAGACTATGGAGCAAAGGATCATTCCTGCGGCAAGGAAAAGCTCGGGCGACAAGATCTTGAGACCGTAATAGATCAGCGTCGGGACGGTGCCGCTTGCGATCCATACACCAATGATCATACCAACTGTGATCAGTATCGAGACCGAAGGCAGAGAGATATTGATGACGTGGAACACGCCTTCTTCAATGCTGGGCCATTTGTGACCCAACATGAGGCCAACGATACCAGTAATAGCGATCCCGAATGCGAGAGGGATGTGCGGCGTAAAGTCACCGAAATAGAATAGCTGCAGCCCAAGTACACACAGGGTGAGCACTATTGGCACAAGCGCCAGCACCAAGCCGGGTTGCCGTATATTGTCTTCAATCGCAGACATATTGGTCTCCTCCATTGGAATGATCCAAATCCGTTATGATCTGCGAAAGAAACCAAATATGCCGGTATAGGACCGTCGGCCTGTGCGCACATCCTGTTAGAGTTTGCGACATAGGTGCATCGGGTTTCGGCTTCTTCGAATGAATTGAATACCGACCAATGCGATAGAACCCGGCAAATTGCCCCGTGTACTGCGCCCGCCTAAACTGCGCAAACCAACGGACTATGCGACGAAAATTGGAAATCGGCCCTGAGCTGCCGTTGACCGGCAGGTCAAGATTCTGCGGTCGCAGCCCACATAGCCGCCATTCGCTGCGTTTGCGAAATCTAGAAACTATCGAACCTACTGTCTGCGGGGCGAAACCGACTTTTGACTCCGGCGCAGCAAGTACCACTTCGGGTACATCTCAAACGGGTTGGTACACATCACTGGCGATGGTGCTGGTTCGCTGTGAGCTTCCGGTATGGCTACTTCGGGCGAAGCGGTCTTGTTTCAAGAAGGATGTCTGTTTGAGACCGACTTCCTTAATCTCGTCACGCCGTCTGCAGTTGGTTGGCCCAAAGCAAGGCGAACAGCAACAGCGCAGCGGACACCGCACAAGCCGCTGTGCGAACCGAATTCCAGAATGTCCAGCGGGGTAGATAGGTGCCTTCCCAATAGGCCCGTGTTACGTCAATCTGGGCATCCATTCCGGCCAAGGCTTCGTTCATCGGAACGTTGAAAAAGATGGTCACACCGAAACACCCGATAAAGTAGATGACCCCAGCAATCAGCATCAACGTACCTGGCTGACCACTTAAAACCCAACCGCCGTAGCCCGCAATGAACAGGGAGACAGGTGCGAGGCCGATGAAGAGTACCATGAAAATCCAGCGGAACACCTCGCGGTTGATAGATTGCATCGCTTCCATGCCACCGACACCGCCAGTGAGCGCGAGCGACCGCATCACAAAGTCAGAAAAGGCCAGAAAGACGCCGCCGACGAGGGCATAGGCGAGAATGGCGAATTGGATCAGGAAAAAGATCGTTGTGGACATATCATTTGCTCCTTTTTCGGAGGAGGCAGGTGGCCTGCGCCATCCACCTCCCGGTGTGTGGGGGTTAGGCGGCGCTTGGCCAAGCGCCTACAGTCATTGCGGTTTGGGCGAATTCGGCGAAGTCGCGGGGTTTGCGGCCAAGGGCCCGTTCGACCCCATCCGCGGTATGAGCGTTGCGCCCGTCCAGGGTTTCGCGAGCGATCGCGGTAAAGACGTCGGCAACGAATGTGTCGCCAGAAGCAGCAACATTGGCGTGGAAGTCCTCAAACGTGATCGGCAGATGCTGGATAGAGCGCCCCAAAGTTGTAGTCAGGACCTCAGCCATTTCTGCGAAGGTCATGAGGCGCGGACCGGTGACTTCATACCTTTCGCCCAGGTGCCCGTCCTCCGTGAGCGCCACGACGACCACATCTGCGATATCGTCAATGTCGATAATCGGCTCTGCAATATCGCCACCGGGCATGGGGAGGACACCACCTAGGATTGGGTCGCGAAGGTAGCCTTCGGAGAAGTTCTGCGCAAACCAAGCGGACCGCACGATGGTGAAGCCGAGGCCGGAGTTGCGGATCACCTCTTCGCCCATGCTGGCGAAGTGCTCGCCCCGGCCAGACAACAGCACGATGTGCGTTAGGCCGGTGTTGAGGGCGACCTTCGCGAACGCCTCCAGCTTTTCGATGGCGCCGGGGAAGGCCAGGTCGGGGAAATAGGTGACATAGGCCTTGGAGACACCGGTCAGGATTGGGGCCCAGGTGCTTTGGTCTTCCCAATCGAATGGGATTTCTGACCGCCGTGCTCCGCGCCGCACGGAGACGCCTTTGGCTTCGAGCTTTTCTGCGACGCGCGATCCTGTTTTGCCAGTGGCGCCGACAACGAGGATAGGTTCGTTAGACATAGTTTTCTCCTGTGATGAGCCGTGGGCCCACCCTGTTTGTGTGGTTCAAGAAGTGCTGTTGTGGTGGCTGCGGCCTTCACAGAAACAGGGCCGCCGCCCATCCCATCGCGACCAAACAGAACAGCGATGTGAAGTAGATGAGGTAGAATTGGATTTGCATGCCCCGGTGCGGATATCTGCTACGGGACGCGTTGTAAGACCGGTGCATCGCTACGCACTCTCACGGACCTGGCCGACAAGGATCGACCAATCCATGCCCAACGCACCGTAAACGTCACCAGCCTGATTGCTGGCGTTGTCTGCCAGGATCTCGATCATCAGGCTCGCGCCATCAGCCACCACAACACCGGCTTGGGTCAGCCGGACCATGGCGGTTTCACGTTTGGTCATGTTGAAAGTGCCACAGGCATCGACGGCGACATAAGCTTCGAACCCGTCGCGGATGGCGCGCATTGCGGGGAAGGCAGCACAGACCTCAAGGGACAGCCCCGCGAAGATCAGTTTGCTGCGGCCAGTGGCTCGAATAGCCTCTTCCACCCGGGGATCGTCCCAGGCGTTGACGGTCGTCCGGTCGATGAAGGTTTGACCGGGCAGAGCCTCCTTAAGTTCCGGAATCGCAGGCCCCCAGAGCGTTTCGGAGGAGGTCGTGGTTGTCACGATCGGCAGGCCAAGCGCTTTGGCGGATTTCGCCAGACCGACGATGTTGTGCTTCAATTCCGCGATTGGGTAGTCGCGCACGCCGGTCATCAAACCGACCTGATTGTCGACAAGCACCAAGGCCGCATTGTCGCGTGTCAGTGGGGTTGGGTTGTAGGCATTTGTCATTGAGTTCTCCTTTTTGGGTTGGTGACTTTAGTCAATTGATCCAAGCCGACCGTCGCGATAGGCGGCTTCGACTGCGTCAAGCTCTGCCGCGTTGCCCATGGCATATGGGCCCCGTTGCACAAAAGCTTGGCGTAGGGGGTGGCCCCGAAATAGGACGACATGTGCGCCGCGTTCGGAGGAAAAAGAGATGTCAGTGGCGCCGACAAAGGCGATGGCTTTGCCTGGTTGCAACTCTGTTGCGCGCGCATTCCAAGTGACGCTGGATGTCCCCTTGATGGGAAGGATCCAGGCGTGTTCATCGGAGGTACCGCGGTGCATGAATGTCCCACCGGACTGGAGGGAGATATCTAGCAGCGCCAGCGAGAGGTCCGGTGCGGCTTGACCTGCGATCCCATGGCTTCGACCAAGGATCAGGCGCGCCGTACTGCGGTCGCCCGTCAGTTTCGGGATGTCCTGCGCCTTCAGGTGAAAGGCAGACGGCGCATCATGCCGGTGATCGGCAGGCAAATTGACGAAGACCTGCAGTGCGTGTGTGCGGGCGCCCGGGCGCGGCGCCTCGTTATGGATCGCGCCCTTTGCGGCTTTGAACCAGTAGAGGTCGCCGGGTGCCAGATCAAAGTCGTTGCCAACGGAGTCGCGATTGTGGAACGCACCTTCGCTGTCTTCGAACATGACTGTGACAGCAGATAACCCCGCGTGCGCATGGGTGCCAAAGGTCGGCTTCGTCATGACGAAGTGATCAACCATGATCAGCGGATCCATCAGACCGCCGAAATCCGCATGTTGGTAGCTCTGGGCCGCAAACCCGTCACCAATCGTGATCTTGCGACCGTCGCTTTGGGCGTGTGTTTCGCAGGGAACGCCTGCGAGCTTATCAATCAGTTGCGTGGTCATGTCATACTCTCGCTTTTGTTGCATTGAGAATATGAGAGAGACGAAGATCCCAAAATCGGGTAAAATTGGAACCTATCGTTCTATTGATAGGACAATAAGAGGTGCGCTGTGGATCTCAACGACGCGTTCTATTTCGTTCAGGTGGTTGAAAAGGGCGGCTTTTCCGCAGCTGCGCGGTTTCTGAACATCCCGAAGTCGCGGTTGAGCCGTCGTGTGAGGTTGCTCGAAGACGACCTGGGCGTACGGCTTTTGCAGCGCACGTCGCGGATCGTCACGACAACCGAGATTGGAGAGGAATACTACCGCCATGCCCGCGACGCCCTCGCGCGGTTCGAAACGGCGGAAACCGCTGTACGTCGCCGGACCAACACCGTTGGCGGGACCGTGACGGTGTCGTGCTCCGTTGGGATGGCGCAGTTCGGCCTCGATAAGATCCTGCCGCGGTTCCTGCAAGATAATCCCGGAGTCACCGTTGTGCAGCGGGCATCCAACCAGATGGAGGATCTGATCAAGGGTGGGATCGACGTGGCGATCCGGGGACATATGGACACGCTGCCGGATTCAAGTCTGATCCAAGTGAGGTTAGCACGGGTCGAGTGGCACTTGTTTGGGTCGCCTGAGTATGTTGACGCTTTGGGAAGTGTGGATGAGCCTGCAGCGCTTGCAGACCAAACCGCCCTGGTCCTCGGGCGGCCACGCGAGACCCATCAATGGCTGCTGACAGATGACGGCGGGCAAACCGCGTCAGTGCCATGCAATGTGAGGTTCGCGAGTGACGACATGTCGACACTTAAGAACGCAGCAGAGATATCCTTGGGGCTGGTTGCTCTGCCATCCTACGTGTGCCGGTCGGAAATCGAAGCAGGAACACTAGTGCGCGTTTTGCCGATTTGGACAGCGGGGTGCCCGCAAATCAGTCTGCTGATGCCAACACGGCGCGGCATGCTACCGGCTGTGGAGGCTTTCTTAGATTGCGTCAAGCAAGACCTCCCTGCTGTCTTGGTTCCTTGACGCCATTGGATCGAACCCAGCATCCTTACCGACGTACTATTCGTCGCGTTTGTGACGGCCCATTCCTGCCGTTCACCTGCCGGTTAAGATGCTGCGCTCCCGTCACGCCCCGAGGTGACATTTCTGCTTTTCAGAACCCGTGACATTTCTACTTGGTTGCAACACAAGCAAAATGCTGAACTGAGATCAAGCCGCCTTAGGCAACTATTCCGCGGCGACTGGCTTCGGGTTGTTCCATGCGTTTGCCCTGAACGCATCGTCGAGGTCCGTATCAGCAACGTGATTGGTGTAGTTTGATAGAACCTTGAGCGCGGTGCCCAAGATCACCTCCAGCACTGTCTGCCGGGTGTAGCCGGCCGCCAGAAGGGCCTCCAACTGTGCATCGCTCGGCCAGCCTCGGCTTTCATTCACCGCGATGGAAAACTGGCGAAGGGCCTCAAGCCGGGTGTCGGCGATCGGCGTGTCGTTGCGAAGTGCTTCGATGATGTCATTGTCTATACCCGCCATCTGCGACAGCGTGGTATGGGCCGCCATGCAGTATTTGCACCCGTTAAGGCGGTTGTTGGTCATCAGGATGATCTGCTGCTCGGTTTCGGACAGATCTGTCTTTCCAAAGATGGCAGAAAGGCTCATATACCCTTCGAGGATTGTCGGCGCCTCTGCCATTGCGGCATAGAGATTTGGGACAAATCCGTAGCCCTTCAGCGCGCTTTGCAGGATTGGCTTGGCCGCTTCGGGTGCGGTTTCGATGGTGTGTTTTTCAAAGTCGATCATGGTATTTTCCTGGAATGAGCCATCACGCGGCGAGCCTTGTTCGTGCTTCAGCCGCCGCGTGACGGGGGTGGGATCAGAGGTCGCTGACAGGGGTGTTGACGATGCCCGGCCACTTGGCATGCGCCCCTTCGATCACCGCTGCCTTGTCTTCGAGGTACTTCTCAAAGATCGCGGCATTCACGAAGAGGTAGAGCTTGCCATCGACGATGTCGGCAAAGCGCACGTCGCCGTCGAGCTTCTTGCCCACAAAGACGCCAAAGGCGCAGAAGCCGCCGAACTGCGGCAGATGCGCTTCCGGGTCGGCATCGAATTCGGACTGGGCGGCTGCGGAAGCGAAGTAATAGTCCACCCCGTCATGCTTGGAGGTGAATTCCGCATTTCCCTGCGCGGGGGTGTCGCCATTGAACATGGACACCGGGTCTACGCCGTGCATGCCCAGCGGCTGGCCCGTCAGGGTCAGGCTGTTGGTGACATTGTATTCGTCCGCAGCCTGCGCTTGGGTGGCCAGGGCCAGCGCCCCGACGGCAGACAGGGCGAGGGCGGTTGTCCGAAGCCGGATTGATTTTGTGGTGATCGTGGTCATTTCGTTTCTCCAGAATGATGAATGAAAGAGGTGGCGTCAGGCGCCGTTCGCGATCCGCGTGACGGCATCGTCTGTCCACCAGACCCCGTTTGCCACCATGCGGAAATTGATGATCGCGGCGAGGTAACCGTCGCCTTCGGGCACCTTGGCCCCGGCAGTCGCATCGCGCACCACGGCCACCTCGTATCCCAGTTCCAGCAGCTCGTAGAGATGCGCCTGAGTGCAGAGGTTGGCGGACATTCCTGCCAGGATCACCTTGTCGATCCCGCGTTTACGCAGCTGCAGGTTCAGGTCGTTCTGCGCAGGGCTGTAGACCTTGTGGGGCGAGCAGACGATGGTTTCTCCGTCCTCGATGTACTTCTTGTACTGCGGCATCCAGTCGGCGCCGGAGCCTTCGAAGTTGTCGAGGTTGAGCGGCCCCAGCCGGTCAAACATGCCAATCGCGTGCATGGTCGCCTCAAGCGTGCCTTCGAACTGCCACTTGTGGTCGTGCGGGTAATAGTAGTGGGGCGAGATGAAGACCGGCATGCCCGCCGCCTTGGCCGCGATGAACAGTCGTTCGATGTTGTCGACGGTGCCCTGTTCGGTGACGCTCTCGCCAAC
>NZ_JBXWQW010000051.1:0-29728 GCF_059612585.1 Ruegeria sp. YKSF57
CCGCAATCCCAAGATACCCCGGGCTTTGTCCAGGACAATCCATGTCCGTTTGCGAGGATGGGGACTTGGGTCGCGGAAACCATCAGGGCCAGCGGTCACGTGCACCGCGTCTAAAGGCCGAAGACAAGACCGCTTCTGACAAAATGCAAATCACCTCAAAAATGTCTTGCTTTGCAGGAGCCATCCACACAGGACTTTGCTGCCACTGCGTCCAACGCAGCGAAAGACTGCAAACGGATGCATTGGGGCCATTTAGCTCAGTTGTACATAGCTCTCTCATCAGCGGTCACTATCTGGTCTAAGCTACTCGTGTTTCGCGCTTTTCATCCACAATTCCGAGAAGCAAGACCCCTTCGCCCGCGAGCACCAGCGCCGCCATGCACGATCTGAGGTGGCGTTGGCCGCATCGTCATCTCCGGGTTTCGGTAGTTTTGCATTACACTGCACCGGCGCGTCATAGTCTTTTCCCGAAAGGTTCGGCCGCAGCGCCGAAGGCTGTCATCGCTCCGGATAGCCCAGGCGAAGCAGGGCGTCGTGCAGTTTCCCGCGTGTTTCTTCATCCCGGAACGGAAATGCCGCGAAAAACATGGCTGCCGAGGCTTCCGGGCGGGCTGCCAGGCTTTGATCGCGCCAATAGGCTGCCTTGTCGTGCTGCCCGGCGATCTGACAGGACGCTGCGGAAATCGCCTTGATCAGGAAATGCGCCCCGGGTTTGCGGGCGCCCTGCTCGGCGCAGTTGGCTGCCTGGTCAAAATCGCCGGTATGCAGATAGGCAAGACCCTTGGCCGAAAGCATTGCATAGAGGAACGGATCGATCGGGCTGAGGTCGACGGCGCGCGACACATGCTCCAGCGCGGCCGTTCCGTCGCCAGCCATGACCTCGGCCCAGCCTCGCGAATAGAGGCCGTGCGCGAAATTGGGGCTGAGGGCGGTGGCCTGTTCGAGCCACCCGAGCCCCGCCTGCGGGGTTCCCTCGAGCCAGTAGGACCGCCCGAGGTTGTAGTTGATGAAGGGATCCAGCGGGTCGAGTTCCATGCCGCGCAGCGCGTGTTTGCGCGCGGCTTCGATGGCAATGCCCCGGTCGCCTCCGTAGCGCAGGAAGGCCGATTGGAAACTGGTAAAGGACAGGGCGCCGTGGACCCTGGCGAAACCCGGATCCAGGTCCAGCGCCCGGCGGAAATACCCGTCAGCCAGGGCGTTGTCGGCCTTGTTGAACCGGTACATGTGCTGAAGGCCGGTGTGATAGAACGCCCAGGCATCCAGCGAGTCCGGGTTCCTCATCCGCGCAAGCTGTGCTTCGTGCTGGGGGATATGCAGTTCGAGCGCGGAGATGACGTAGACGATGATCCGTTCACGCAGGTGATGCACCTCGTCGAGCGGGCCGGGCAGGCGATCTGCCCACACCACCTGGGCCGTCCGCGCGTCGATCAGTTCGAGGTTCACGGCAACCTGCGGTCCGAGGAATTCAACCTCGCCGGTCAGCACATATGAGGCGCCGAGCGCGCGTCGTACCTGTTCGACATCGATATCCGGGCCGCGGAACCGGAAGCTCGATCCGCGTGCGATGACCTTCAGCCAGCGCAGGCGGGTCAGCGTCGTGATCAGTTCGGCCGGCAACCCGTCGGCGATGGCCGCTCGGCTTCCCGCGTCTCCGATCAGGGCGAAGGGCAGAATCGCCAATGTCGGCGCGGTGCCTTTGCGGTCGACCCCGGCAAGAGTGTCGGCCGGTTCTTCGGCGGTCGTGACGATTGCGCCCGGAACCTTGATCGAAACCTTGCCGACGAACCTGAAGCCGCGCCCATGCACCGTCTTGATGTATTTCTGCGTTGATCCGTCATCCCCCAATGCGCGCCGCACCGATTTCACCACGGTCGAGATTGCCGAATCCGAAACGATGCGCCCCCCCCAGACCTTTTCGACCAGTTCGTCCTTGGTGATCAGCGTGCCGGGGTTTTCGATCAGATAAAGCAACAAGGCGAAGCTGAGAGGTTCGATGGCAAGCGGCTCGGTCCCATGGCGCAATTCGCCCTGGTCGACACACAGCCGGAAGTCATCGAACGAATATTCCAAATATCCTTACCCCGAAATCCCCACATATCCCCAAGAATAACACAGACAACGCTCAAGCTTGCAAGCTTCAAGCCGCGTATCCCGTCTTTGGCACGGCCCATCCGGCCATAGACAGGAGATCGAAATGAATACACATGTGCAGCCAGATCAGGCGGAACGGGAAAGCGTTCTGGTGCAATTCTGGAACGAAACCCTTGCCCCGAAATTCGTCAAATACCGCCACATCATGGAGGGCGGCCTGTCGCGCCACAGCGACGTTGTGATGCCGTTGCTGGATGTCCGCCTGGGCGACAAGGTACTGGAGGTCGGTTGCGGTTTCGGCGACACCGCGATGGCGCTGGGGCGCCGGGTCGGCACGAAAGGCGTGGTTCTGGGCGTCGATTGCTGCGACGCCTTCCTTGACCTCGCCCGCCGCCGTCCCGAGCGCATGTTTCTGCCGAACGTGCGGTTCGAGAACCGCGATGCCGAAACCTATCTGGGCGATGCCGAGTATGACTATGTGTTCGCCCGGTTCGGCACGATGTTCTTTGCCAACCCGGTGGCCGGCCTGCGCACGATGCGCAGGGCGCTCAAACCCGGCGGGCGGATGGCGCATATCGTCTGGCGCAAACGCGAAGACAACCCCTGGGTATTCGATGCCCGCGACGTGGTGCGGAAATTCCTGCCACCGCCGGGCCCGGATGCCCAGACCTGCGGCCCTGGACCGTTCTCGATGGCTGATGAGGCAACCACCCGCGCGCAGATGGAGGCCGCCGGCTTCACCGACATCGCGTTCCGCCGCATCGACGCCAAGGTCAATGTCGGCCGCGATATTGAAGATGCGGTCGGTTTCCAGCTGGCCATCGGACCTGCGGGCGAAACCTACCGCGAAGCCGGCGCCCTGGGCGAGGCCCGCCGTGCCGAGATCGTGCTGGCCCTGTCCGAGCTTTTCGAAGGCGTCATCGAGCGCGAAGGCGGGCTCTGGATGGACAGTTCCTCCTGGCTGATCTCGGGCCGCGCGCCGGAAGCCAGCGCCTGACCCCACCTGCCCAACTGCAACCGTATTCCCGGCACGACCGTGCCGGGCTCCCTCCGGCGCGACCGACAGAAGATCGCGCCACCCTTCAACCGCAACCCTGAACCAACTCCAACATTGAAAGGAAATTTCCAATGAAGACCTCCAACATCCTTCTTGCCGCGGCACTCGCTGCGCTGACGGCAAGCAACCCGGCCCAGGCAGGGGACAAAATGGCCCCCGCGGCCTACCTGCCCGAAGCGGCCGAATGGGCGCCTGCTCCGCCGGTCCTGCCGGCCGGTGCCGAGATCGCCGTCCTGTCCGGCAATCCCTTTGCCGAAGGCTGGTACGTGCTGCGCCTCAAGCTTCCCACCGGCTATGACGTGCCCGCGCATATCCATTCCGGAGATGAGCTGATCACCGTGATTTCCGGTGAATTCAACGTCGGCCACGGCAACAAGCTGGACCGTGATGCGACCACGCGCCTCAACGCCGGCGGCTTTGTCGAAATGCCGGCAGGCCATCCGCACTTTGCCTGGACAAGCGCCGAGACGGTGCTGCAGATCCACGGCCCCGGCCCGTTCGACATCACCTACATGGATCCGGCCGACAACCCGATGAACTAGTGACCGTAACCCGTGCCGTGGCGCGCCGGACCCTGAATGACCAGTCAACGGCGCCTTCGCGCCTCCCTTAGCCAAACCAAACCCAACCCCGAAAGGAACCCAAAATGAACGTTCAAACCAACATCAAAGCCGACAACGGCGTCGACACCGAAGCCCTGATGAGTGCGCGCGGCGCGTTCGAGCAGATGCCTGAAGCCGCGGCCTTCACCTTCCGCAGCAACTGCCGCTGGAACGAAGGGACCTACAGCAGCAACAGCCTGAACGGCTATTTCGGCCTGGGCCAGGAGCATGAGCGCAAGAAGACCTACGAAATCGAATCCGATCACCCCGAGGTCTTCCATGCCGCCGACCGCGCACCCACCCCGCCGGAAATCGTGCTGGCCGCGCTGGCAAGCTGCCTGACCGGCGGTGTCGCCTCGGTCGCGCAGCATCGCGGCATCCAGCTGAAGGCGGTCAACGTCATCGTTGAGGGCGATGTCGATGTGCGCGGCATCCTGGGCATGGACGCGGATATCCGCAACGGCTTCTCGGCCATCCGCGCCACCTTCCAGATCGATGCCGACGCATCGGCCGAGGATATCGCCGCGCTGGTCTCGCAGTCGCAGAAACGGTCGGCCGTCTTCGACATCCTGACCAACCCCACCAACGTCCACGTGTCGGTCGCCTGAGGCGATTGACCACCCCAAAAGGAGCGAGTGTCATGAAACAAGTAACGACCGTCATCATCGGCGCTGGACAATCCGGACTCGCCATGAGCAATGAACTTGCCGCGCGCGGTGTGGATCACGTGATCCTCGAGCGCGGCAAGATCGCCAACAGCTGGCGCACAGAACGTTGGGACAGCCTGCGCCTCCTGACCCCGAACTGGATGAACGGGCTGCCAGGGGCTTCGTACTCGGGGCCCGATCACGATGGCTACATGTCGGTGTCCGAGCTGATCACCCGTTTCGATCACTACGCCGGCAAACTGAACGCGCCGGTCATGACCGAAACCTCGGTCCTCGGGATCACGCCGTCCTGGATGGGCTACCGCATTCAAACCGATCAGGGCGCCATCGACTGCGAGAATGTCGTCGTCGCCACCGGGGCCGCAACCCTGGCCAGCCGCCCGGGCTTCGCCTCGGACCTGCCCGGCGATGTCGCGCAATTCACGCCGCTGGATTACAAGCGGCCCGGCGACCTTCCGCATGGCCGGGTTCTGGTCGTCGGGGCCTCGGCCTCGGGTACGCAGACTGCGCGCGAGATCCAGTTGTCCGGGCGCGAGGTTACGCTGGCCGTCGGCGAACATGTGCGCGTGCCGCGCATCTACCGCGACGCCGACATCCTGACCTGGATGGAAATCACCGGCCGCTGGGGCGAACGCTTCGATCAGGTCGAAGACCTCGACCGCCAGCGCCGCCTGCCGTCGCTGCAATTGACCGGCGAGGCCGGGGACAACCCGCTGGACTTGAACGCGCTTCAGGATATCGGCGTCGAACTGGTCGGTCGCATGGCGGGCCTCCGCGACGGTGTCGCACTGTTCTCGGGGTCCCTGGCCAACCACTGCACAGCCGCCGACCTGAAGATGGACCGCCTGTTGGCCGGGTTCGACACATGGGCCGTGGAAACCGGGCTGGAGCCCTTGATGGACCCGCCCCACCGCCTGCCGCGCACGCGCATACCCGAGGCGCCGCGCCTGTCGGTCGACCTCGTCCGCGAAGGCTTCGGCGCCGTCATCTGGGCAACCGGTTACCGCCCCGACCACAGCTGGATCGACCTGCCGGTCTTCGACCGCAAGGGCCAGATCCTGCACTCGGGCGGCGTGGTTCGCCCCGGCCTCTACGTCATGGGTCTGCCGTTCCTGCGGCGCCGCAAGTCCACCTTCATCGACGGCGCGGGCGACGATGCCCGTGGCCTCTCGGATCATCTTGTCGGCCATCTCGGCCAGATCATTGCTGCGTGAAAGGAAAGATCAATGCGCGATTTCGAACGCAAACACTACGACGCAATCATCATCGGAGCGCGCTGCGCCGGCTCTGCCACCGTGCTGCAACTGGCACGGTCCGGGGCTCGTGTTCTGCTGGTCGACCGTGACCTGCCTGAGAACGACACGTTGTCGACGCATGCCCTGATGCGCCCCGCCGTTACCTTGCTGAATGACTGGGGTCTGCTGGGAAAGATCGAACAGACCGGCGCACCGCTGGTCACGGCTATCAATTTTCACTACGGCGCGGAAAGCACATCGGTTCACATTCGGCCACTTGGCGGGATTCAGGGCCTCTATGCACCGCGCCGCTACGTGCTTGACCGCATCCTCGCCGATGCGGCGATCATGGCCGGAGCCGAGTTGCATACCGGGGTTACCTTCGTCGGGGCGATAAGGGATGCGTCCGGTCGTGTCCTAGGTGCCCGGCTGGCCAACGCGGATGACCTCATCAAGGAGGTCACCGCCACGATCCTGATCGGCGCGGACGGGCGCATGTCTTCAGTGGCGCGTTCAGTCGGCGCGCAAATGCAAGCCGAAGCGCCGGAACGTACTTGCGCAATCTACGGCTACTTCCATGGTATCGAGAACCGGGGCTATCGCTGGTACTTCGGGCAGCAAAGCTATGGCGGTGCAATTCCGACCAACGATGGCACTCATTGCGTGTTCGCGGCTGTCAGGCCCGAGGCGTTCAAGACCACTTTCGCCGCCGACCCGCTGGCAGGCCTGGCCGGGATCATCGCCCAATGCGATGAGGAACTTGCCACCTTGCTGTGCGGGCTTCCCCAGAGCGGCCGCCTGCGCCGTTATGGCGGTGCGCCTGGGCACATGCGCCAATGCGCGGGGCCCGGCTGGGCATTGGTTGGCGATGCCGGATACTTCAAGGATCCGGCAACCGCCCATGGCATCACCGATGCATTCCTGGATGCGCGCCGTCTGGCCCGCGCCCTCGCGCGCACACCCGATCACCCGCTCGACTATCAAAACGAGCGAAACGCCATGAGCCGCCCGCTCTTCGACGTCACCCGCCGCATTGCGGCGCTGAACTGGAACCTCGACGAGGTCAAGGCGCTTCACGTGCAACTCAACGAATGCATGAAATCCGAAAACCAAGAGTTGAGCGCAACGCCCGCTTTGCCGGCCATTGCCGCGTGAATGGATACCCCTGTGGACAGTCCCTTGCAGCCCGAAGGAGTGAAGCCGTTGGAAACGTCAATGCAACCCAACTCAATGGACGTTAGCCGTGACGCCTGCATCCGGACCGCACAGGCCCGGGCCGTCGACCGGATGCAAGCCGATCCCGACCTGGCCCGCAGCATTACCGCGACAACCGGGGTGATCCGCAACGGCCTTGCCTGCCACATAAGCCAGGGCAAGTTCGCCGCGGTCTCTGATCTGGGGCACGGTATGGGCGGTGACGCTGCCGGCCCATCACCAAGCTTCTATGCGCGGGCCGCCATCGCCGGTTGCGTCGCCATGGCCATCAAGATGCACGCAGCGAACGAGGATAGGAGGTTCAGGCAGGTCGAGGTGACGGTGGAAACCGACATGTACGATCTGGCCCTGTTCGGCATCGGCAGCCTGTCTGCGGCGCCGCTCCAGACCGATATCTCGATCAAGATCGACAGCGACGAAGACCCCGGCGTGGTGGCCGCCATCGTCAAGACAGCGCTTGCGCGTGACCCCTGGTACCTCGCGCTCCGCGACAAGCAGATGGTTACGACCACGCTCGAGCAAAATTCAAACCCGCGGGTGACCGCGTTACCTGACCGAACCGGGTCAAGCGACCCATACAAGGGAACGAGATAATGCCGACACGCTACTGGATCACCCTGATTGCCATCGGATTCACCTTCGGGGCGTCTTTCGCCTTCAACGAAACCCTGCGCCACGATTTCGGCGCCCTGACGATATCCAGCTTCAGGGTCGGAATCGGCGCGTTGGGCTGCTGGATCTGGCTTCTCCTGTCTGGAAAACAGGTCCTTCTTCCCCGACCCGTTCTTGCGGGCCTGTTTATTCTCGGCGCCTTCCAATACGCCATCCCCTTCGCGGTGTTCCCTTTCGCTCAGACGCAAATCGCATCTTCGGTGGCGGGGATCGTGGGCGCTCTGACACCGGTTCTGGTGGTGGTCCTGTCCCATGTCTGGCGGGGCGGCGAGCGCATGACAATGCCGAAAGCCACCGGCGTCCTGTTCGGGTTCGCCGGGGTGGCGATCCTGGTGTCCGGCGGTTCGGACAATGGTGTCTCGGACTGGCGGTTCGTCCTTTTGGCGATGATCAGCCCGCTTTGCTACGCCGTCGCGTTGAATTTCGTGTCACGTTTCAAGGAGTGTGATCTGGTTGTAGCGACCACATGGGCGATGACCGGCGGCGCTGTTTTGATTGTCCCGTTTGCTCTGGCGGTCGAAGGCGTTTCCGCCGCGGCAATCCCGGAAAACTTTGTTTCGCTGGCGGTCTTCGGCTTCGGCATGACCTCCCTGCCTTTCCTTGTGCTTTATTCGATCCTCCCGCGCGTCGGCGCCACAAACGTGTCGCTGGTGACCTTCGTCGCACCGGTGTCGTCGCTTCTGATCGGGGCATGGATCCTACACGAGCCGACCGGACCCATGCAGCTCATCGGTGTTTCGTTCATCCTCGCGGGGCTGATCGTGATCGACGGTCGCATGCCCAGGGCTCTCTTGCGGGCAAACGGTCCCGTCGTTTACCGCGAACAGACATGAACTTCGCAATCCCACAGCCTCTTCAAAGGAAGTCAAGACAATGACCACTCCCATCGCAGCCCTTCTTGTTTTCGCCATGTGGACCTTGCTGCTTCTGACCGCAACAGTGGGTGTCTATCGCTGGTCGCAGGTCCTTGCCGGGCGGGCAACGGTGCGCGAATGGCGCGGCGACCGGCCACAGGGCGCCGATTGGTACCTGCGCGCCCTGCGGGCGCACGCGAATTGCGTGGAAAACCTGCCGGTCTTCGCGGTTGTGGTCCTTGCCGCGCATCTGACAGGCGTGTCGTACACCGCGCTGGACGTGTTAGCCGTCACCATCGTCGTTGCGCGCATTGCGCATTCGATCACCCATGTCGCCTTTGACCAGACCGAGCGGGTGGCCGTCACCCGCTTCACCCTTTTTCTGATACAGGTCCTGTCGATGATGGCCGTCGCAGTCATTGTTGTTTTGGGTTGATTGGGCGTTGCAACTTGCCTGCCAAGATGGTGAGCACGGGTCGTGCTCTGACAATCCCGTGAGACCTTGCGTCCAGGGCTGCGGACGCACAGCAATCGGACAACGCATGCAAGCGCACAAAACCACCAGTGCTGGTAGGTTTCCCGCCAACGACGGACATCCCGAACGTGTATCGCCGAAGTTATAACCGCAAAAGGCGTGGAGCGATCGGATACCATCCTGCGCCATATTGATCTGCAACCAGGCCTTCGCACTGCAACTGGCTACAAGCTGAGCACGCCTGAGAGGATATTGCGCCATAGAATCGAGAAGCTGAACAACGGCCCACCTTCCAATCCACCCCGCTTGCCCCTAGCACTCCAGCTAAACTCTAACGTGCGCGTACACATGCGGCTATTCAACCAGCGGCCAGTGGGTAATACGGGGAGCCGCAAATTGACGCCACATTAACCGGTTATCAGTGGAAAAATCCTGGATACCAACGAGTGGTCTGCAACCACCGGTTCAATCCAGCATGAAGCAACCGCGAGGCTGAGATCGAACGGCAACCTTTGCGACGTTTCCAGATATTCTTCGCATCCGCGGCGCCGGGTTAGTTTGGGCTCCATCCCGCCTCTTGTCGCGGCGCGAATGTAGGTCCGGTCCGGATTGGCGAACGGCAAATGCCGCCCGCCAACGTGGTTCAGATGTAAATCTGCTCGGCGATACTCAACGCATTTTCAAGTTCGACGCCGAGGTATCTGACAGTGCTGTCAACTTTTGTGTGTCGGAGCAGCAGTTGAACCGCTCTGAGATTTCTGGTCTTCCGGTATATCTCCGCTGCTTTGGTCCGGCGCAGCGAGTGGGTTCCGTATCCGCTGGGTTCCAGCCCTATCGCGGCCACCCAATCCCGAACAAGCCGGCCATATTGGCGAGTTGAGATGTGTGGGCGGTCGTTAAACCGACTTGGAAACATGAAGCGGCAACCAATCATTTCCGGCGACTTGATCCACGCGATAATCGTATCATTCGTATTTTCAGAGAGTTCGAACTGAACGGGTTGCTTGGTCTTGCTCTGGATCACGGACACCCTTTCGCGAACGCGATCATCCCTAACCAAGTCGGCGACGGCCAGTTTGACCAAATCACATCCGCGAAGTTTGCTATCAATCGCCACGTTGAACAGCGCAAGATTGCGCAGGTTGCTCGCCAATTCGAGTCGCGCACGGATAGCCCAGACCTGTTTCGGCATGAGCGGCTGTTTCTGGCCGATGATCCGGCCCTTGTTCCAGGCTCTTCGTTTCGGGGTGACAGCGGGAAGTTGGACTCTTGGCATTGTTTGCCTTCCAATCCTCCCGCCAGACCCAGACATCAGCACCGCGCTGACCATCGAAGTCTACTGGTTGTCGGAATGGCAGGTGTCGGAATGCGCACCCTTTGAGTGTCGCTGAGTCTGCATTTGGCAGCATTGAGCCCTTGGTGACCGATGCTCCGCGATTAACCGACGGCAACTATGCGCAGATGGTGAGATTTACAAGGTCACGTTTCACCGCGCTGTCAATTTTGCCAGGTCAGTCCAGAACAGACGCTCAACGATGGATCGCGGTGCAGCACAGTGGTCGGTCGTTCCGGTCATTCGTGAACCGATCGGTATTCTTTACACGAACAATACCTTCAGTCAGACCGAGCCGCCGGGTTCGGCCCAATCAGTCTGTTCCTGCCATTGTCAGTTGGCACCGTCTCAACTGGCCGAAAATATCACCGGCCTTGTGAAAAAATGGTACACTTTCTGAGAATGCGCAATTGCCGACGGGGGTATTACAAATGGCACATGAAAAACAATTAGAAGATTTGAAGGCAGGTTGGGCAGCCCTTGCTGCAGGGGACATGGACAAACTTGCTGGTTTCTATGCCGAGGAAATGATTTTTGTATTACCTGGGCAGGATGATGTTTTGGAGGGGCGGGCTGCCTTCAGGTCGGCTCTTGACGGGATTGGTCAGGCGCTACCGCCGGGCTTCGACATAACTGATCTGCGCTATTGCCAAGGTGACAATGAGATTATGAACGTTGTGGAGTTTAAGTCTGACAAACTGCCGAACGGCTCGCAATGCGCGGTGTTGTTCAAGTTTAATTCTGACGACCTGATCATTGAAGAACGCTGGTTTATCGATACCGATCAGTG
The DNA here is from genome assembly GCF_059612585.1 of Ruegeria sp. YKSF57. Classification (NCBI taxonomy): domain Bacteria; kingdom Pseudomonadati; phylum Pseudomonadota; class Alphaproteobacteria; order Rhodobacterales; family Roseobacteraceae; genus Ruegeria; species Ruegeria sp. YKSF57. Next base: position 10,993 of record NZ_JBXWQW010000051.1, read on the forward strand.
GAAAGCTGCATTTTGATCAAACGGTTAAATTTCGGACGTATTGTTTATCCGTAGTGCTGTGTGGTTCAGGCTCTGCTCCAGAGTTGGCCAGCCTAGCGGAGTACAAATTTGAATCCCGAGTTCAATGAGCTGAAGCGCCTTTTCAGGATGCTTCGCCTGTAGCTCCATTTCAGCAACAATTCCTATTGCTTCCGAGTGAAGCCCATCCATTTCCAAATTGGCCGCCTTGTCCTGAATTTCCCGCAGGATTTTTCGCGCTTCCGGCAAATGCCTTGTTGTGGCAATGTATTTCAATAGCTCCAACCTTGAAATGCAAGCGCCGCGGAAGTTCCCATGCTCCTCAAAGTAGCTTATGCCCGTCTCAAGCCATTCGATCCCTTCATCAGTTCGCCCTGTTTGGATCAACGCGGAGCCATACGCGGCGTCCCCGGCATACGCAAAGTAGAATGCGCCAATCTGTTCGCTGCGCCACGGCGCCTTTGCAAGACGCTCAAGGCCCTGTTCAGGTTCACCCAGCGCCACGTCCGTCATGCCTAAAGCAAGTTCGGACATAAGCCTATCAAAACCGCTCGCAGCACTTTCCATCCCGGTGCGCGCAAATTGGAACGCTTCAATCTTGTTCCCAGCCATCGCATGGCTGACAGCAAGAAGACAGGCACCCCAGCACTCAGCTGGCGGGTAGCTGTCGTGATCGCCCATCTCAAACAATGATTGAGCCATTTCTACCGCGACACCTATTTTGCCGATCTGTATCGCGTGGCACCATCGTCCATAATAAGCCAGCGTTTTTAGATAGCGATCTCCAAGTTGTTCGCCTGTCGCTCGCACAACGTCTGCCTGAGACACCAAACTGGAGTACCGCTCGCCTTCTGCAACGATACAGTCCAACCACAGGGTCAGCCCAAGCGCATAACCGACACACCTTTCATCTCCAAGTTGGCGGCCAATGTGCAGAGCAGCATCAAACGATTTTGCCGCGTCTTTGAAACGTCCGGCATGTAGATAACCTTCACCGATCCACGTTAGTGATCGCGAAACTTCTTCAATTTCACCAAGCGTTTGTATGCGTGGCAAGTGGCTTTTCGCCAGCTTGGTCATCGCGGCAAAATCTCCATTCCAGCAGAGAACCTGCGTCTGGTTCACAACAGTCCGAGCCAGGAGTAATGTCGCGTCATCCCCGGTTTGATCCATCGTCAAGTTCAGGCACTTTCCAAACCACATTTCGGCATCGCGCAATGCAAAAAGGTCAAGCGCCTTGCTACCTGCCAAATTGGCGAAACGAGCGGTGGAATTGTAGTCGCCCGCAGCTTCAAAATGATGCGCCAAGGTCTCCGCCACTTCGGTCAGGTTGCCGGCGTACATTCTTGCTATTCTCTGTGCCGCCTCCAGATGAAGCATACGTCGATCATCAGAAAGCAAACTTTCATAAATCACCTGTTGAACGAGTGCGTGGTGGAAGCGCACCTTCTGTGCGTTCTGTGGCGAGGGCTCCAGAATACCCAGCCCCCCAATTTCATCGAATTCTGTTTGCAAGTCGTCTCCAAGTAACGAGATTTCCGCTTCGCGGCCAAAAACGGACGCCATTTCTGCGACGCGGCGCGCACCGGGAGAAAGCGCATCGACCCTGTGCATCAAGAGACCTGCAAGCGTATCGGGAATAGAGGCGCCGGATTCAGTTTCCAAACTTTCGTAAGTGCCTAAAACGTGACGTGCTAGTTCCTCCAGGAAAAGAGGGTTACCTCCAGCGCGTTCGACAAGATCGCTAAAATCACGAGTTTCTACTTCTGAGGCCACGCATTCGCGAAGCAGCAGATCTGACTGTTTTCGATCCAAAGGGGTCAGGTTGATATTCTCAACCCCCTGGGCGTTGAGCCATGTCGCCTCAAAGTCCGGCCTACAACAAGTTAGAACGAGGACGCCAGGCCTATTGGCCTTGCGGATCAGGTGATTGATAACACTTACCGATCTTTCGTCAGCCCAGTGCAGATCGTTGAGAAACAGAACCGTTGGAGACGTCCGCCCATGAGAAACCACCAGTTCGATCAGGGCTTCATGTGTGCGGGGCCCAACCATTTCTGGATCGACTTGCGATTGATCAACTTTTTTATTTCCGATGAGCAGTAGCAAGTAGGGCACGTGGCGTTTGCGATCCAGCCCAATCTGGGCAAACCCGTCTTCTGGCGAAAGGCCTTCCCGTTTTCTATCCGCTGCATACTCACGTACCAATTCGATAAATGGGTGGAAAGCAGTGGACCCTCCATGGGGGCTGCATTGCCCCTTTAGACGGGTAATTGTTCCCCCAGAATTTTTAAAAAATTCACGAACCAGTCTCGATTTTCCAATCCCGGCTTCACCGATCACATTCACCGTCACTGAGGCACCTGCACGCATACGCCCCAACGCAGCTGTCAATGCGTTCAACTCTTGGCGGCGTCCGACAAGCGGTGTCAGGATGTCTTTTTGTCGATCCAGACGATCTCGCGGTCTGGCAACGGCGGTTACCTTCCAAACCGAAACCGGGTCCTCAAAGCCCTTCAAAAAATGTGGCCCCAGGTTTTCAAAATGCGCGGTGCCATCAGCGAGCCGTCGACTCGTCGGGCCAACGACAACACCGCTTGGCGGAGCTACCGACTGCAGGCGCGCCGCAAGATTTGGTGTCGATCCCAGAGCGCTGTGTTCATTGGCCATACCTTCACCGACAACTTCTCCAATAACCACTGGCCCTGTTTCAATTCCGACACGGGCCGTCACTGAAACACCTTCAGGTGAGCCTGGTAAGTCCGAAGCCAGCTTGACCAGTTCCCAGCCCGCTCGAATGGCTCGATCTGCATCGTCTTCATGACTTTGGGGATAGCCGAAATATGCCAACACCCCGTCACCGAAATACTTTGCGACATATCCACCGTACTGTTCGACCGTGCTTTTGGCGGTATTCTGAAAACTTCGGATATGGGCGTGGTAATCTTCCAGAGTGATCTGTGTTGACAACGCGGTCGAATCTACCAGATCGGCAAACATCAAGGTCAAGAGACGCCTCCTGACTGGTGCCTCGCAATCCGCCTCAGTTACAATCTGCGCTGCCGCGGCCAAGATGCGTTTGCGGTGGCCAAGTTTTTCTATCCCCAACTCACGCAAATCGTCGGCAGTCAAATCGCCAAGTAGATCGTAATCAACGCCTTGCTTGCGAAAGGCCTCGTTGTATTCGGTGAGCCCAAGCTCGCTAAGAAAGTTATGCACCCGTTGCGGCATAGGAAACCTCGGTCGAGGAAACCACATTAGCACAAATCAAACCCGGCTTGTATCTTGACCATTCATAACAACCGCTTCGAGGGCTTTCAGGTGAAGTCAGTGGATTTTTACGGTCTCTTTCTTCCCGGCGTCTGGATTGCGGATGTTGCTCGAAGAATTTTGCGGCCGCAGAGAAAGGCCAAGTCCGCCCGACTGGCCTTAACTGCCCTGCTGATCTACTACCCGATCAAAGATCCGCTGTGGGCTAAGGGTGAGTGAAAACTCTGACCGTCCGGCGAAGTATGCCGAAAATACCCTCGATACGGAATCTCTTGCGATTCTGAGAGAGTTTTTGCACAGGCGCTGAAAACGAGCGCGACGAGAGAGCTCGTGGGCCGGAGTTTCACACACCCTCGGCTGAGAGCGGTCATTGCCTTACGCTGAGCGGACGGCGGCTCTGTCCGCACCCTGTAAATTGCCTTCGTCAATTTCGCTGCGGCACGAACGAACGGCGGTTTTACCCGCTGGGCTGCAACACAAAAAATTACGCGCGTGCAGATAAATCTGTGCGGCGAGCGCGCGCAGCAAGATTTTGACACATCCGCTCAGGGCTCTTCCACGTCTTTCGCTGCACAAACCACAGAAGACTGGTTTGGGAAGAGCCGACCTTGGGTCGTTCAGAAAACAAGGGTTTCTCAGGACTTCTGTCATCATCGGTGCGGGTCTCTGAAGCACAAGGGAATCCTGCCTTGCAATCCATGCCATAATTGGTATGAAGCAACATGAATATGTTAACGCTAACATAGCGGCTTTGAAGCGGACGCTCGACCGCTATATCATCAAGGGCGGGTAAATTTCAGGAGGAGCCCAGAACATGGTTTCACGCGTGATACCGGTTGACCCGTTCGATCTGGTACTGTTCGGCGCGACTGGCGATCTGGCGCAACGCAAGATATTGCCCGGTCTTTATCACCGGTTCGAGGTCGGGCAGATGCCGGACGCGGCCCGGATTATCGGTTCGGCGCGTTCTGATATGGACGCCGTGGCGTTCCGGGAACTTGTACAAAATGGCATAAGGCAGTTCGCACCCCAGTACAAATCGGACATCTTGGCTCGTTTCCTGGAGCGCGTTGAATATATTCCGGTCGATGCGCTGGGCGACTCGGGTTGGTCCGATCTGGTCAATTCCCTGCGCCCTGACGCGGTGCGCGCTTTCTATCTGTCGGTCGGCCCGTCGCTCTTTTCCGGCATCGCGCGGCGGTTGCACGACTACGGTCTGGCCACTCTGGAAAGCCGTATCGTCATCGAAAAGCCTTTCGGTCATGACCTGTCCTCGGCGCAGGCCCTGAACGCGGAATTGCGTGGGTGTTTCAAAGAACATCAGATCTATCGCATTGATCATTATCTGGGCAAGGAAACCGTTCAGAACCTGATGGCGCTGCGCTTCGCCAATTCGCTGTTCGAACCTTTGTGGAATTCGACCCATATCGACCATGTTCAGATCACCGTGGCCGAAACCGTCGGAATCGAGGGACGCGAAGCCTATTATGACAGGTCCGGTGCCATGCGGGACATGATCCAGAATCACCTGATCCAGCTTCTCTGTCTCATCGCGATGGAACCCCCGTCAAAGTTCAACCCCAACGCGGTTCGTGACGAGAAAGTCAAGGTAATAGAGGCACTTGAGCCGGTGGAACCCGGTGACATCGCGCGCGGGCAGTATCGCGCCGACAAGGGTGCAGACGGCTTTATCGATCACGTGGGCAACAAGGAAAGCCGCACCGAAAGCTTCATTGCGCTCAAGGTGCGTGTCGGCAACTGGCGCTGGGCCGGGGTGCCGTTCTATCTGCGAACGGGCAAGCGCCTGCGTGCACGGGAATCCGAAATCGCCGTGTATTTCCGCGACCCGCCACATACGATATTTCCCAATGTCGGCCACCTGCGCGGCAACGTACTGGTGATCCGCCTGCAGCCGGACGAAGGCATCACTCTGAGCACCACCATTAAGGATCCGGGTCCGGGCGGGTTCCGGCTGGCGGATGTGTCGCTGGACATGAGTTTTGCCGAGGCGCTGGGCGCGGATTCCCGCGCGCAGGACGCCTATGAACGGCTGGTAATGGATGTCATTCGCGGCGACCAGACCCTGTTCATGCGCGGCGACGAGGTCGAAGCTGCATGGGCATGGGTCGATCCTGTCATCCAGAGTTGGGAGGACAACCGCGACCGCCCATCGCTTTACGATCAAGGCAGTTCCGGCCCCGAAGATGCGCTGATGCTGATGCACCGCGATGGCAGACGCTGGCGGCAGATCGGAGAGTGAGATGGTAAATAAGGTCATCGAACAGGTCACGCGGCGCATCATCGAGCGCAGCAAAGACTTGCGCGCTGCTCATCTGCACCGGATGGAGCATGCCTTGGCGTCTGGTCCGGCGCGCGCGCATCTCTCCTGCAGTGGTCAGGCGCACGCCTATGCCGGTGCGGGCGAAGACCAAGAGGCGCTTGCTATCGGCAGCGCCGGGCATCTGGGGGTCGTCACCAGCTATAATGACATGCTCTCGGCGCATCAGCCCTTTGAGCGGTATCCCGAGCTCATCCGCAACGCAGCTCGCGCGGCGGGTGGCACCGCGCAGGTGGCTGGTGGTGTTCCGGCTATGTGCGACGGCGTCACACAAGGGGCGGCGGGGATGGAATTGTCGCTGTTCTCACGCGACGTGATTGCGATGGCGGCGGGGGTGGCGCTCAGTCACAACACCTTTGACGCAGCGGTGTTTCTTGGAGTTTGCGACAAGATCGTTCCGGGGCTGGTTATCGCTGCGCAGGCCTTTGGGCATCTGCCAGCGGTCTTCCTGCCGGCCGGTCCCATGACCAGCGGCCTGGCCAATGACGAAAAAGCAAAGGTCCGTCAGCAGTTTGCGGCGGGTGAATGTGGGCGGGCCGAGTTGATGGCAGCCGAGATGGCAGCCTATCATGGGCCGGGCACTTGCACCTTTTACGGGACGGCTAATACAAACCAGATGCTGATGGAGTTCATGGGACTGCACCTGCCGGGGTCCAGTTTCGTGACCCCGAATACCGCCCTGCGGGACGCCCTGACCGAAGAAGGCGCGCGTCGTGCCTTGTCGCTAAGCGCCCTGGGAAACAGCTATACGCCGGTCTGCAAGATTCTTGATGAGCGCGCCTTTGTAAACGGCATTGTCGGTTTGATGGCGACCGGAGGGTCCACCAACCTGCTGATCCACCTTGTCGCAATGGCGCGCGCAGGCGGGATCGTTCTGGATTGGCACGACTTTTCCGATATTTCCCAAGCGGTGCCCCTGATCGCAAGGGTCTATCCCAACGGCCTGGCCGATGTGAACCATTTCCACGCGGCGGGCGGACTCGGATATGCCATCGGGACCCTGTTGGACGAAGGATTGCTGCATCCCGACACGACAACAGTCGCAGGGAAGGGCCTGCATCATTACACGCAGGAGCCTAAGCTGATTGATGGTAATCTGGTCTGGCAGAAGGGGGCTGGGACCAGCCTCAATGACAAGATCCTGCGCCCAGCCTCGGAGCCGTTTCAGCCGACTGGCGGGCTGTCCCGGCTCAGTGGTTCATTGGGAACGGCGGTGATGAAGACCTCGGCAGTTGCGCCGGAGCATTGGCGTGTCGAGGCCCCGGTGCGGGTCTTCCACGACCAGGACGAAGTGAAGGCGGCATTCAAGACGGGCGAACTGACCAGTGATCTGGTGTTGGTTGTGCGGTTTCAGGGACCCAAGGCCAATGGCATGCCCGAGCTGCATTCGCTAACGCCGATCCTGTCGATCCTTCAGGGGCGGGGACAAAAGGTGGCGCTGGTTACTGATGGGCGTATGTCCGGGGCTTCGGGCAAGGTGCCTGCCGCAATCCATGTCTGTCCCGAAGCGCTGGATGGTGGTCCGATTTCTCAACTGCGCGACGGGGATATCGTGCGTGTGGATGCCAAGCATGGCGTTCTGGAAATACTAACCGAAGGCGTTCTGGACCGCGCGCCAGCCAAGGCCGATTTGTCGGCACACCAGTTTGGCGTCGGGCGAGAACTGTTCGCAGCTTTCCGTTCCGCCGTCAGTTCTGCCGATGCTGGGGCAAGTGTGTTTGGAGGATAGATCGTGACAATGAAAACAGCTCGCACCCGCGAAATCTGCGAACTCGCCCCAATTGTCCCCGTGCTTGTTATCGACGATGCAGCTCATGCCCGGCCCCTGGCAGAGGCTTTGATCGCAGGAGGTTTGCCCGCGCTGGAGGTCACGCTGAGAACATCTGCCGCGCTGGATGCGATCCGGGCGATGGCCGAGGTGCCGGGCGGAGTGGTTGGGGCCGGAACACTGGTCACGCCCGACGACGTGCGCGCCGCAAAACAGGCCGGGGCGCAGTTCGGGGTGTCGCCCGGCGCCACCGACAGATTGATTGCCGCCTGCGAGTCCGAAGGGTTGCCGCTGTTGCCAGGTGCCGCCACTGCAACCGAAGCAATGCGTCTTTTGGAGCAGGGCTATGACATGCTCAAGTTCTTTCCCGCCGAAACATCGGGCGGCTCTGCGGCGCTAAAGGCGATTGGCGCTCCGTTGCCGCAGATATCTTTTTGCCCAACCGGTGGCGTTTCCCCTGCAAATGCCATCAGCTATCTGAGCTTGCCGAACGTGATCTGCGCAGGCGGCAGTTGGGTTGCACCGAAACGCATGGTCGCAGCGGGCGACTGGGCTGGAATCGAGAAACTGGCGCGTGAAGCAGCGACGCTAAAGCCCTGATCCGACGCCACCTATTTTGCGCCGACCGAGTTTTGCCCGGACTTTCCGCCCAACATCCGTGCCACGACCTTGCGCAGCCAACCCTGGTCTTGCGTATCCGCGTCAACAGGTTGCCGGGTCTGCGCCGCGACGCCTTCGGGATCGACAACAGTCAATCCATCCTGGAATTGCAGACGGTATAGATCGGCATATATGCCGCCGCGCGCCAGCAGCTCTTCATGAGTGCCCTCGTCAACTGCCCGCCCGCGATCCATCACGACAATCTTGTCGGCATTCCGGATCGTCGACAGCCGGTGCGCGATGACGATGGTGGTTCGTCCACCAGACAGTTTGTCCAACGCGGCCTGAACCACCTTTTCCGATTGCGCGTCCAGCGCCGATGTCGCTTCGTCCAGCAATAGGATCGGAGTATTGCGCAGCAGGGCGCGCGCGATAACCACACGCTGCCGCTGGCCGCCGGACAGGGCCGATCCGCGCGGCCCGACAAGCGTCTCCAACCCATTTTCAAGCTTGGGCAAAAAGTCGGTGACGTGGGCGGCGTCCAGAACCTCTTTCAACTGCGCGTCCGTCACGTCGGTGCGGCCCAGAAGGATATTTTCGCGCAGAGTTTCGTCGAACAGCAAGGCCTCTTGCGTCACCACGGAGAACAGATTGCGCAGGTCCGGCAGCGCCATGTCCTTGACCGCGACCCCGGCAATTTCGACCGACCCGTCCTTGGGATCGACAAGGCGCGTCAACAGGTTGAACACGGTGGATTTTCCTGCGCCCGATGCACCAACAAGCGCGGTGGTCTTACCCGCCTCTGCCGTTACGGTCAGGCCGCGCAAGACCTTGGCGTCACCATAGGACAGAGTAACATCCTTCAACAGGATCTCGGGCAACCCCTTTGGCGCGGCAACGGGTTTGGCGGGCGATTTCAGCCGGATCGGTGAATCCATCAATTCCTTGATCCGCTCCATCGCCGCGGCGGCGACCTGCCAGGTGCCGGAAATCGATGCCAAACGCCGCATGGGGTCGAAGGCCAGTCCAATTGCAGTGAAAAAGCTCATGAACTGGCCGACTGTCTTTTCGCCCGAAATGATTTCGGCCCCGCCATAAAGAAGCACGCCCATGAAGCCGACACCGGCCATCACGTCGATCAGGCCTGTGATCGAGGCGGTTCCGAAAGAGGCCCGGATTTCCGAACGGACGAACCCGTTCATATGTTTGCCGAAACGGTCTGCCTGATAGTGTTCCAGATTGTTCAGCTTTATCGGTACGATGCCGTGGAAAATCTCGTCCAATCGTGTCGAAAGCGTTGCACCGAGATCGCGGGCTGACGCGGCTTTCTTGCGGACATAGCGCTGCGCAGCACCGATGGGCAGGAACATCAGCGGTACGCCAATCAGCATGATCGCGGTCCAGATCCAGTCCACATTGATCGCCACACCCATCAGCACAACGAGCGACACAAGATCCTTGCCCGCCCCCCGGATGATGATCTGCCAAACGTTGTTCACGGCGCCAACGTCTGCCTGCACCCGCTGAATAAGAAAGCCCGGCGGATGAACCTGATGGAACGATGTGTCCTGCCGGATCAGATGGTCCAGCAGATCTGTTCTGAGATGCGCCGCTGTTTCCTGCGAAATTCTGGACAGGATCACCTTTTGCGTAACACCCGCAAGACCCCGAACCGAAAAGATCACGAAAAACGCAATGCTGACCCAAACCAGAGCGTTGGAATTGCCCTGAACGAAGATGTTGTCGAACATCGGCTGCATCATGTAACTGATCGCGCCGACCATGGACCCTTCGATGATCATGAAGACCGCTGCAATCGCAAGCAGTCCCATGCGTGGACGCAGGTACTTCTCCCACAACCAGCCGAACAGCTCGACCGAGGATTTGGGTTTGACGCTCATCGTCCGGCTTTCGTATGCAGGAAAGGGGGGTATTTTTTTGTCATGACGCGCCCATTTAAGCACCCCGGCCGCACTGCGCAAGCTGAGCAGGGTTTTTTCATGTAACTGCGGGGCTTTGCTGACGCGACGACCTGAGTACATGCAAATGCGCAGCTTGACGCCGTCTGCGGTAAACATAGTGTAGGCGCAAAAATCATCTGGCAGATCGCATGTCACACTCCAGCAAAGTCTCGCAAGGACGCGAATACCTCGCCATCCCGGGCCCATCGATCATTCCTGACGTGGTCCTTCAGGCCATGCATCGTCCTGCACCCAACATCTATTCCGGAGAACTGGTCGAGATGGTGCCGGGCATTATCGAAGGTCTGCGCGCCGTCGCACGCACCCGGCATCAGGCGTCCGTTTATATCTCCAACGGACATGGCGCGTGGGAGGCGTCCCTTGCCAACGTCATAGCGCCCGGTGAGACGGTGCTTGCACCCGCTTCAGGCATATTCACCCATGGCTGGGCAGAAATCGCGCGGGGCTTGGGCGCCAGGGTCAGAACGATCGATTTCGGCAGGTCGTCGGCATGGGATCTGGGCAGGATTGCCGAAGTGTTGCGCAAGGATCAGGAACACAAGATCAAGGCCGTACTCGCTGTCCATGTCGATACATCGAGTTCGATCCGAAACGACATACCCGCGCTGCGAAACCTTCTTGACGAACTGCAGCATCCCGCGCTGCTGATGGCCGACTGCATCGCGTCGCTGGCCTGTGAGCGGTTCGATATGGACGCGTGGGGTGTCGACGTCATGGTTGCCGCTTGCCAAAAGGGGCTTATGGTGCCGCCAGGGCTGAGTTTTGTCTTTTTCAATGACAAGGCACAGGCCAAGCGGTCGGCAATGCCGCGCGTGACGAAATACTGGGACTGGCAACCTCGGGCCAATCCGGACGAATTTTATCAGTATTTCGGAGGAACGGCTCCAACGCATCACCTCTACGGGTTACGAGCGGCGCTTGACATGATCGAGGCCGAGGGTCTCGAAAATGTCTGGGCACGGCACCAACGTTTGGCGCAGGCGATCTGGGCGGCCTGCGAGATTTGGGCGGAGGGTGGTAGATTCGGGATGAATGTCGCAGACCCGCGGCATCGCAGCCATGCTGTTACCGCGCTGCGGCTTTCCGATGGTCAGGGCAGCGCGCTCAGGCACTGGGTCGAGAATAATCTGGGGCTGACGCTGGGAATCGGATTGGGTATGGCGGCCCCTGATGGAACCGGGCGGGATGACTATTTCCGGTTTGGGCACATGGGGCACGTCAACGGGCAGATGGTTATGGGATTGCTGGGTGGGGTCGAATCAGGGCTGACGGCCCTGAGTATCCCGCACGGCTCAGGCGCGTTAGCTGCCGCTGCCCATGTTCTGGCGGGCAAGCTTTAATGCGACCGGCGTGACAGCACAGTGATGCCGTGGTTGAATATCAGGCCGATCACGACGGCAGTCACGAACCCCCAAATTGCCCAGATTGCGACGAGTATCCACACCAAATTCACGCCCAACATGACCAGGGCTGCAACCGTATAGTCCGGCGCTCGTCCGATCTTGTGGTCGCGCATCTGCGCCTCCTGAATATCCTCCACCTACTATTTTAGAGGAATTCGGAGGAAAGTCAGGTAAAACCGGCGCGACTATGCCGACGCGGCGGCCAGTGCTTTGGGCAGCGCTGCCGCGAATGCGTCAAGATCACTTGTCGGTCCGCAACTGACCCGGATGCAGCGATTTTGCGGTGCGACGAAGGGCATGCGGACGAAAATGCTTTGATCGATCAGTGAGGCCAGTACCGCCTTGGCGAATTCACTATCCTTGCCGCAATCGATCGTGACAAAGTTTGTGGCCGAGGGGAGCGGGACAAGCCCGTTTTCATGGGCGATTTGTCCGATCCGCCGGCGCGCGAATTCGATCTGACCCAGAACATGACCAAGCCATTCACCATCGCGCAGCGCTTCCAGCGCGCCAGCCTGTGCCGACCGGTTCATGCCGAAATGGTTTCTGACCTTGTTGAAGGCCAAGATCAGTTCGGGTGCGCCTATGGCGTAACCCACACGCGCGCCCGCCATGCCATAGGCCTTGGAGAAGGTTCGCATGCGGATTATCCGGGGGTCGTCCGCAGCGATCTGCGCCGCAGTCCCATCCGGCGCGCATTCGACGTAGGCTTCGTCCAATACCAGCAAAGTGCCGTCGGGCAGGTAATCCAGCGCCGCGACGATCTCAGCCCCGCTGTGCCATGTGCCCATGGGGTTGTCGGGGTTGGCAAGGTAGACCAGCTTGGCATCCACTTCGGCAGCTTTGGCAAACAGCGCTACGGGATCTTCGCGGTCGTCCAGATAAGGAACGGTGTGCAATACACCGCCAAAGCCCGCGACGTGATAGTTGAAGGTGGGATAGGCACCATCGGATGTCACCACCGTGTCGCCGGGCGCGACCATCAGCCGAACCAGATAGCCCAGCAGGCCGTCGATCCCTTCGCCCACGACGATGTGTTCCGGGCGAATCCCGTGATACTCCGCCAGTGCCGCGCGCAGATCGTGATTCTCGGCATCGCCATACATCCAGATACCGGCGGCGGTTTTCTGCATCGCCTCGATCGCGCGGGGCGAAGGGCCGAAGATATTCTCGTTCGCACCGAGGCGCGCGACAAAACGCGTACCGCGATGACGCTCTTGCGTTTCTGGGCCGACAAAGGGCACCGTGGCGGGCAGGGACAGGGCAAGCGGGGTGTATCTGGGGGCACGCATGTCGGCAGATAAACCCATGTCACAGGCGTGGGCAAGGCTTGCATGTGCCGACTTTCCCTCGCAGGCTGCTGCAATGAATCTGGAGGTATGGTTTGCGTATTCTGACTGTTCTCGCGGTGATCGGGCTAGCCTACCTGCTTTTGTGGCCCGTCCCGGTTGAACCGGTGGCCTATGAGCCTCCTGCCGCGCCTGGTTTCACCGGTGATTTTTCCGAGAATCATGCCTTGGACAGGGCGCAGCTCATCTCCCTTCCTGATGGAGAAATCGGCCCCGAAGACCTGGCCGTTATGCCGGATGGCACCGTCTATACCACTAGCCTGTCCGGGATTCTTTATCGGATCGACGGGCCAGAGCCGGTCGAGGTGGATCGTTTGGGAGGCCGGCCGCTGGGCCTTCGGGCAGGGCCGGATGGGGCGCTGTACATCTCTGACAGCTACCGCGGGGTAATGCGTTGGTCCGGGCCGGGCAGCCTTGAGGCGCTTGTGGAGCAGATTGGCGGCGCACCGGTCATCTATGCCAACCAACTGGATGTGGGGCAGGATGGCACGGTCTATTTCTCAAACTCGTCCGACCGGTTCGACCCCGAGACGATGGGAGGGACAAAGCCGACCTCGATCCTGACGATATGGGAGCAATCCGATACCGGCTATGTCGCCCGCCGCGATCCGGACGGCGCAGTCGAAAAGGTGGCGAATGGGTTTGTTTATGCCAACGGGGTGGCGCTATCTCCAGAGGAAGATTTCCTGCTTATCGCCGAAACAGGTCGGGCGCGTATTCACAGGTTGTGGCTGACAGGCGACAAGGCGGGACAGCGCGAGGTGTTTCTGGACAATCTTCCGGGCTATCCCGACAATCTTGAGGCGCAGGGGGACGGCACCTTTTGGGTGGCCTTCGCCAGCCCGCGTGTTCCGTCGGAAAAGCTGATGCCCTATCCCTTTCTTCGCGAGGTGGTCTGGCGGCTCGGGCCGATGGTGCGTCCTGCACCGATCCATCGCGGGATGCTGGTTCAGTTCGACGGCGACGGGCGCATCCTGCGCACGGTACAGGACCCTGATGGCAGGCTGGGGATCACAACGGGCGGCAAGATCGTAGGGGATCAGTTCTACGTCATGACGCTCGATTCGCCTTGGTTCGGCAGGATGCCTGCAGACGATCTGCCGTAATCTGCCCCGACGTTGCGGTGGAAGCCTGCGCGGGTTCGGGGCAAGATGAGGCGAAAACCCATAACCGGAGGTCCGCATGGCGCGCGTATCAGTCGAATACAAGGATCATATCGCCCACGTCACCCTGACCCGTGGCGACAAGATGAATGCGCTTGACGATGCGATGGTCAAGGCGATCCTCGCCGCCGGGCAGGAGGTCGGGGCCTCGGACGCGCGGGCGGTGGTGCTGTCGGGCGAGGGCAAAAGTTTTTGCGCAGGCCTCGACATGGCGAGTTTTGCGTCCATGGCGCATACCGATCCGACCGAATGGCTGATGAGCCGCAGCCATGGGGACGCCAACGAAATGCAGGAGCTGGCCCTTGTGTGGCGACGGATACCTGTTCCAGTCATCTGCGCGGTGCAGGGTGTCGCTTATGGCGGCGGGCTGCAGATCGCGCTGGGCGCAGATATCCGCATCGCGCATCCTGATAGCAAATGGGCGGTGATGGAAATGAAATGGGGTATCATCCCGGATATGGGTGGCATGGTCTTGCTGCCGCAACTGGTGCGTTCTGATGTCCTGCGCCTGCTGACCTACACCGCGCGCCCGATCAGCGCCGCACAGGCGGCAGAGTGGGGATTGGTGACCAGATTGTCCGACGATCCGTTGACCGAGGCACTTGCACTGGCCGAAGACATCGCCGGTCAAAGCCCGTCGGCCATCCGTGCCGCCAAGCGGCTGATCGAAGTTGCGGAAACCACGGAACGTGAACAGGTCTTGCTGGCGGAATCGCGCGAACAGGTTGAACTGATCGGCAAGCCGGATCAATTGGAAGTCATCGCCGCCCGTTTGCAGGGGCGCAAACCGGTCTTCAAATGATTACCGCATGAACGCGCGTCTGGCATCGCGGGCCATGTTGTAGCGCATCTCCAGATCAGCCAATCGCGCCATTGCGGCTTTTTGCGCGTCAAGATCAGTCAATTGCGCATACTGCGTGCGTGCCGTGTCTAGCTGTTTCTTGAACTCGAACTCTTCGGGCAGCACACCGGCCTGCGCCATGATCCGGTGACCGGCGGCCAGGGCCGGGTCGGTTTGAGCTTCGGCTGATCTGTCGGGCAGGGGTTTGCCTTCGCCGTCCAGTCCGTCAAGCTGGCCTTCGGCCTGTGCCTTTCTGATCTGGCGTTCAATGAGTCTGTCAAAAGCTTTGCGCATGAAGTCATTTTATGCCGCTTAGGGACATGGCAAAAGGTGTTATCGCACCCGGACTGAAATCAGATAGGTCAGACCACCGGCCAGCAATCCCCAGACCGCAGCGCCCAGCCCAAATACCGTGACGCCCGATGCAGTAATTGCAAAAGTCAGAATGGCGGCCTCCCGCTCGGTGGGTACCTCCAGGGCCGCGAAGATTGCGTTTGCCATCACACCGATCAGGGCAATGCCGGTCAGCGTTCCCATCAACAATGGATCGGCATGCGCGGCAAATCCGGTGATGGCGACCGCGAGCACGCCAAATATACAATAGAAGATCCCAGCCATGACCGCCGACCAATACCGCAGGGCGGGATCGGGGTGGCTGTCTTCGTTCGAACACATTGCGGCTGTGATGGCGGCAAGGCAGGTTGCCGGAGCACCGATGGGCGCGCTGAGAAGACTCGCCGCGCCAACCGACGAAAACAGGGGCCCGGGTTTGGGATCATAACCATAGCTGCGCAACACCGCGACGCCCGGTATGTTCTGCGTGGCCATGGTGACGATGAAAAGCGGCACCCCGATCCCCAGAGCGGAAGACAGCGAGAAACTGGGTGTGGTCCAGACTGGCGCAGCGAGGATTTGCTGAGGGATTACAGATGTATCGCCGGCATTCATGATCACGGTGACGGCAGAGGCCGCGACAGCGGCGGGCACTGCGAGCAGCCGGTTGAAACGTCCGGTGATGAACCAGGTCAGGATGACGGGCAATGCCTGCCAGGGCAGTTCGACCACAGCCTTGAAAGGTTGGATGCAAAGCGGCAACAGAACACCGCCCAGCATCGCCTGCGCCAGCGTCGGAGGAATGGCCGCCGCCAAACGGCCCAGCGGACGCCAAAGCCCCGCCAGTACGGTCAGCGCGCCCGCGCAGAGAAACGCGCCCACCGCACCGGAAAATCCGTCGGCAGGCATTGCCGAGACGGCCAGCAGCGCGGCGCCGGGCGTCGACCAGGCGACGCTGACCGGTTGGCGATACCAGAGCCCCAGAACCACCGCCGCCAGCCCCATCGAAATCGCCGCGCTCATGAGGCCTGACGATGCTTGCTGCGGTGAAGCGCCCATGGCCGACAGGCCCTGCAGGACAATGGGGAACGAGCTGAAGAACCCGACCACCGCCACCACGAGGCCGGTCGATACGGTTTGCATGGTGGGCAGGGTGCGCGTCATCTATACCTCGGAACGGATACAACAGGATAGCAACCGAAAACGGCGACAAGCAAGGCTAAGTGTCAGCACAAAAACAAAAATCCCCCGCGGGCCTTGGCGGGGGATTTGAGGATTTTCGAAAAGATGAAGAGATCAGGCGATTTCTGCCAGACGGGCCAGCGCCTCGTCGATCCGTGCCTCTTCCTCTTCGCGGGCGGCGAGGTTGGCCTTGGCCTCTTCCACCACCTCTTCCGGGGCCGAGGCCACGAATTTGGGGTTGTTCAGGCGACCGCGCAGACCGCCGAGTTCCTTGGCAAGCTTGCCCTTGGCCTTTTCCAGCCGGTCCTTTTCGGCACCGATGTCGATGATGTCCGCCAGCGGCAGGCCGAAAGAGGCGCCGGGGGCGGCGATTGAGATTGTGCCTTTGGGGAAGGCCTCCGTTTTGGTGAGGCTGTCAATGCGGGCTTGGCTTTTGATCAGCGCTTCATTGCGGTCCCATGCACCTTGCCCCTTGGCGTCAATTTCAGTGACGAGCATGGAAACAAACAGGCCAGCGGGGACGCGCATTTGTTGGCGCGCCGAACGAGTATTGTCGATCATCGAGATTACCCAGTTCATTTCAGCTTCGGCTTCTGCGTCGACTAGTTCTTCTGCGGAATAAGTGGGCCAATCCTGATGAACCAACATCTTGGAGGTGTCACCGGTTTCATAGCCGCGGTTGGGCGTTGCATTCCAGATTTCTTCGCTGACAAATGGCATGACCGGATGCATCAAGATCAAAAACTGGTCAACGGACCATGCATAAACTTGACGCGTTTCCGCTTTGGCAATTTCGTCGTCGCCTTGGAAAATCGGCTTTGTGAATTCCAGATAACGGTCGCAGAACGTGTTCCAAAAGGTGGAATACAATGCCTGAGCAGCGTCATTGAAACGGTATCCCTCAAGGCTGGCATCAACCGTTTCTCGCAGCTTGGCAACTTCGCCGATGATCCAGCGATTCAGCGTCAGGGTGGCGGCCGGCGGCGTGGCATCGCGTTCAGTATCGAACGCTCCAATGACATTGCAGCCGTAAGATGAAGCTTGCCAGATTTTGGTTACGAAGTTGCGATAACCGGTGATGCGTTCCCGCGACAGTTTCAGCACGCCGCCGATTGCCGCCATCGAGGCGTTGGTGAACCGCAGCGCGTCGGCGCCGAATTCGTCGACGATTTCCAGCGGGTCGATGACGTTTCCGGTGGTCTTGGACATCTTCTTGCCCTTCTCGTCGCGGACGAGCTGGTGCAGGTAGACGGTGTTGAACGGAACCTCGTTCACCACGGCCAGTTGCATCATCATCATCCGGGCGACCCAGAAGAACAGGATGTCGAAGCCGGTGATCAGAACGTCCGTGGGGAAGTAGCGTTCCATCTCTTCGGTTTGCTCGGGCCAGCCGAGGGTGCCGATGGGCCAGAGGCCGGAGGAGAACCAGGTGTCGAGGACGTCGGGATCGCGGTAGATCGGCAGCCTGAATTTCTTTGGCTCGCCTGCCGCTCTAAAAGATTCTGCAAGGACAAGCGTCGACAGATTAGATTCGAACGTCTCCCTCATTTCTGCGTCTGAAGGAGGCGTAGGAATAATTGCTACATCGTTTCCATAATAATCCTTGAACCACTCGAGCGCCTCTTCTTCACTTGCGGCACAGTGATAAACGCGGCTGCTTAGATCGAACGTGCGTTCTCCGTTTTTACCATTTTTCAGTTTAACGCCATACCAGACCGGAATCTGATGCCCCCACCACAGCTGACGCGAGATGCACCAGGGCTCGATATTTTCCAGCCAGTGGTAATAGGTCTTCTCGCCCGATTCAGGGATGATCTTGACGGTGCCGTCTTTCACGGCGTCCAGCGCCGGGCCGACGACCTTGGCGGCGTCCACGAACCACTGGTCGGTGAACATCGGTTCGATCACGACCTTGGAGCGGTCGCCGAAGGGCTGCATGATCGGTTTGCTTTCGACCAGCGGGACGAGTGCCGGGCTGAAGCCCGGCCCACCGTCTTCGTCTTCCGTGGGCCGGGCTTCAACCCGGCTTTGCCCAAGCCGCGGATCATCCGCACGGGTCATGACGGCCAGACCTTCGGCGGTGATCTCTTCGACCACTTTTGCGCGCGCCTCGAACCGGTCGAGGCCGCGCAGGTGATCGGGGACGAGGTTGATGGCGTCGATCTCGTTTTCGGTGAATTCGCGCCCGCGCGCGTATTCCTGCGCCTTGCCGGCCTCTTCGGCGTAAGGCGCGCCATCGGCCCGCATCGCGCCGCGCGTATCCATCAGGCGATAGCAGGGGATGTTGCCGCGCTTGGCGACCGCGTAGTCGTTGAAGTCATGCGCGCCGGTGATCTTGACCGCGCCCGAGCCGAAGGTCGGATCAGGGTAGTCGTCGGTGATGATCGGGATCTGGCGGCGGTGCTCTTTCGGGCCAACCGGAATCTCGCACAGCTGGCCGACGATGGGCGCATAGCGTTCATCCGAGGGGTGCACCGCAACCGCGCCGT